>NZ_JBVAYD010000001.1:0-291064 GCF_055413445.1 Lacticaseibacillus sp. 22
CTAAGCAGACTGAACAGAAATTGTGGGGAAGATATTTTGATTGAAGACCAAACCATTCAAATCGTACAACAAGACTTGACGGGAATGACGAGCCGGCAAATCAGTACGGTTTTGAATTTGATGAATGAAGGCAATACGGTTCCGTTTATTGCGCGGTATCGTAAAGAAATGACCGGGAGTCTGGATGAAGTTCAGATTCAGGCGATTGAGGAAGCCTATAAACGGGTGACGGCGCTGCAGGATCGTAAAGCTGCGGTGATCAAGAGTATTGCCGAACAAGGGGCGCTGATGCCTGAGCTGGAGCAGCAAATCCGTGCTAGTACCAAGTTGCAGGATGTTGAGGATATTTATTTACCTTATAAGCAGAAGCGTCAGACCAAGGCAACCATTGCTAAAGCGCGCGGACTTGAACCTTTTGCGCAGTGGATTCTTTCTTTCCCAGTAGGCGATTTGACGTCTGAAGCGGCTAAATTTGTGAATCCGGACAAAGAGGTTGCGACTGAGCAGGACGTATTGGACGGTGCCCATGAAATTCTTGCGGAGAAGTTTAGCGAAATGGCGCCGATCCGCAATTGGGTGCGCAATTTCACCATGCGTACCGGTACGATTAAAACGACCGTCAAAACCAAAGGCAAGGAACTGGACGAAAAAGGCGTTTATCAGCAATTTTACGACTTTGAAGAGACCGTTAAGAAAATGTCATCGACTCGGACGCTGGCCATTAATCGCGGCGAAAAAGAGAAGATTTTGACAGTTAAGGTTCAAGTTGACCCCGCTTCGGTGATGCAGTATTGCCATTTTAAATTGATTGATAATCGCCCAAGTACCGAAGCAACAGCGTTTATTGAAGCGGCATATCAGGATGCCTACAGACGCTTCATTGGCCCGGCGATTGAACGGGAAGTGCGCAATACTTTAACCGAAAGTGCTGAGGAGCAGTCGATTAAAGTCTTTGGTCAGAATCTGTACAACTTGCTGATGCAGGCACCGATTAAAGGCAAGGTGGTTCTCGGATTTGATCCGGCTTACCGCACCGGCTGCAAGCTAGCCGTGGTGGACGAAAATGGTAAGTTTTTGGACAAAGCTGTCATTTATCCGCACAAACCGGCGCCAGAGAAGAAGCGTCAGGCCGCGGCTTCGGAACTGATTGCGCTACTCGAAAAATATCATGTGACGATGATTGCGATCGGCAACGGAACAGCAGGTCGGGAATCGGAACAATTTGTGGCGGAAACGCTCAAGCAGATTAAGCGGGATATTTATTATGTCATCGTCAACGAAGCTGGGGCATCGGTATATTCAGCCAGTCAAGAGGCGCGGGATGAGTTCCCGGACCTGCATGTCGAACAGCGCAGCGCAATCAGCATTGCTCGCCGCCTGCAGGATCCACTGGCGGAATTAGTGAAGATTGATCCGGAATCGATTGGTGTGGGGCAGTATCAGCACGATTTACCCGCCAAGGCGCTGGCAAGTGAAGTCGATGCAGTCGTGGAACGCGCGGTCAATCAGGTTGGCGTTAACCTGAACACAGCTAGTTACCAACTGTTAACCCACATTTCCGGATTGTCAAAAACGATTGCGACTAACATTGTGAAATACCGCGATGAAAATGGCCGCTATAACAGCCGTGCCGAATTGAAAAAAGTGCCGCGGCTGGGGCCAAAATCATTTGAACAGTCAGTTGGTTTTCTGCGAATCATTGGCGGTAAGCAGCCACTTGATAACACCGATATTCACCCGGAAAGTTACCCTGTTGCCAAAAAGATTCTGGCTGCGGCGGGGTTATCCACGGCTGATTTAGGTGATCATGAAGTAATTGCCAAGGTTGCTAGTGTTGATGTGGCCCCATTTGTCAACGATGGTGTTGGCGTTGAGACAGTGCATGACATCATTAGCAGCCTGCAAAATCCCGGTCGCGATCTTCGTGAGAACATGGCAGCACCGCTTCTTCGGCAAGATGTCCTCACCATGGAAGACCTGAAGCCGGGCATGAAGCTGGAAGGAACTGTCCGCAATGTTGTAGATTTCGGCGCGTTTGTCGACATTGGCGTTAAGCACGACGGTTTAGTTCATGTCTCTAAAATGACCCGCAAGTTTGTCCGCGATCCTAAAACGGTTGTGGCAGTCGGTGATATTGTGACGGTCTGGATTGAATCGGTGGATCTCAATCGCGAGCGGATACAGCTGACGATGATCGCGCCGACTGTTGGTTAAGCGTAAAGACAGTTACAGGTTTAATTATCGTAAAAAGGCGTTGCCGTTAGATGCTGGGTATTAACCAATATCTAACAGCAACGCCTTTTTCTAATGGAACTTGAATTGTCGCACCGGCAATGGAAGTACACTTAAAAAATTCTAAGACTTACTTTTGCAAAAAACTTTGCCGCCATTCGTTTAATTCCGCAGAATGCAAGGGCAACCGGCCATCATGATGACGGAGCGGCCAGTAACGAGGGTCATCATAGTTCGTTTTTTTGACTGGGATTTCGCGTTGCACCCATTCATAAATAGGCTTAGTGTTCACGCGTTTCTGCAGCCGATTGATTAAATCATCAAGTAAATGAACCCGCTCGTAGGCCCAAATTAATTTCAGCGGCTGGGCAGCCTCGTGTAAATCATATCTGGCGGCATAATCTGAAATGTTCCACGATTCATAAACTCGCCGATAGCGATTACTTTTACCGCTAAGTAGATCGTCAAGTTCACCGCGCTTTATTTTTGCTCGTAAGCTACGATTGGTGCGCTGCTTCATTCCTTGATGCCAGTCTTTGACAACGGGATATTTTTTGAAACTTCGACTCATGATATGAGCACTCCTTTCAGGGTACTCACAAATCGTGGATGCGTTTCATAATGTCATCTCCTCAAACGTTTTCTTGCAAATATTGTACTGAAATTTAGGCTTAATGTCATTTGTAAGGGTCGACTTTGATGTAAAATTGCGGTTTTGCGTTCATTTTATGAAATCGGTTTCCTTCATTGGTGGCAGTCTATCAAGGATTCTGAGACGTAACCGTATATTAAAATAATGGTTGAAATTAATTATAGAAAGATTAAAATATTAGAATATCTAAAAAAGGAGCTGACAGTATGCGACCAATCATCGCACTTACCGGAGATTCAATGGTCGCGCCTTCGCCTGTCATTAATCTGAACTATGCAGACATGGCGCCAAACATGATCAAAAATGCAATTGTAAAAGTTGGCGGGGCACCGTTAATTTTGCCGTATCCTGAAGATGACGCTGCAGCAGCGTCGTTGGCAGCACAATATGTTGATGTTTTTGACGGTTTGGTTTTGCCAGGCGGACCGGATGTTGATCCGACGTTTTATCAAGAAGAACCCATTCAAGCGATGGGGCGGGCTACTTATCAAAAGGATCGGTTCGAAATTGCCTTAATTAAAGCAACTTTGAAGGCGAATAAACCGATTTTTGCGATTTGTCGGGGCATTCAGATTCTTAACGTGGCATTAGGTGGCAACCTTTATCAGGATTTGCCAAGCCAAAACCCGCAAGCCACCATTCGCCATGCCCAAGCTGCACCGGGACAGTGGCCGACCCATCACGTTGCGATTACGCCGGGCTCCCATTTAGCAGCATTGTTAGGGACGAGTAGTTATGTTAACTCCCGGCACCATCAGGCAGTTAAGGATGTTGCAGCGAGTCTTAAAGTCACTGCCAAAGCGCCGGATGGAGTCGTTGAAGCCGTTGAAAGCAAGGAGTCGAATCTGATTCTCGGCGTTCAGTGGCATCCGGAAAATATGTGGCAACAATTTCCGGAACAACTACCATTATTTGCCGATATTGTTAAACGTGCAGGAGGTGATGGCAATGAATAATGTTGTGAAGAAAGAAAAAATGGGTTATTGGAGCATGATTTTGCTGGGGATCAACGGCATTATCGGTTCCGGAATTTTTCTGTTACCCAATCAGGCTGCTAAGTTAATTGGGTCAGCTAGTATTTTTGTCTTACTTTTTGATGCTTTGTTGGTCATCAGTATTGCACTTTGTTTTGCTCAAGCCGCGACCTATTTTGATCGTGATGGTGGTCCGTACTTATATGCCAAAGATGCATTTGGCGATTTTGTCGGCTTTGAGGTCGGCTTTGTCACTTGGGCGATTCGGATTATCGCGGAGGCCACGATGGCGGTTGCTTTTACAACTGCATTAGTCGGGACTTTTCCAGCGTTAAACCAGCCTATTATTCGCGATTCGATTATTTCAATCATGGTCATCGGCTTGGCGCTCATGAATATCGCCGGTGTCCGGGTTTCAACCGTGGTCAACAATGTGATTAGCGTTTCAAAATTGGTTCCGCTAGTTTTGTTTGTTGCAATTGGCATTTTCTTCATCAAAGGCAGCAATTTCACGCCATTATTCCCAGGCGGCAGCTATAAGTCCGGTAGTTTCGGGCAAGCCGCGGTGGTCATGTTTTATGCTTTCACCGGTTTTGAAGGCTTAGTCGTTGCGGCGGGCGACATGAAAAATGCCAAGCGTAATTTACCCAAAGCCGTTGCTACCGTCATGACGGTGGTTGCACTTTTTTACATCCTGATTCAGGTTGTCAGCACCGGTATTTTGGGAAACGCGTTGGCAAGTACAGATACACCAATTCAAACCGCTTTCGCTAAAATCACCGGTGGCTTTGGCAATGCTTTGGTGGCCGCCGGGACGCTGTTATCGACTGGGGGACTGCTTGTTGCCAGTTCCTTTATCACCCCGCGGTCTGGAGTTGCCCTCGCCGAAAATCACATGATGCCGCAATTGTTGGCCAAACGTAATCGGGTCAACTCACCATATGTTGCGATCATCGTGTCCGCAACCATTACCTTACTCATTGCGTATTCCGGCACATTCGGCTACCTCGCTCAAATCAGCGCGGTTTCAAGATTTGCCCAATACATTCCAACATGTTTGGCGGTGATCGTGTTTGCCAAAACCAAGACCAAGGATAAAAGCAGTACCTTCCATCTGCCGCTTGGCCCCGTCATTCCTGCAGTAGCAATTTTAGTCAGCATCTGGCTATTGGTTCAGGTTCAGGTAAGTCAGCTGGTCATTGGCCTTGGCGCGTTGCTCGTGGCGGTACCGTTTTATTTCTTGACATACACGTACCGGCAGCATGGGAAAGCATGAAGTTTGGAAAATAAAATATATTATAAAAACCAGTTCAACTGTTATCGGTAGTCGAACTGTTTTTTGCTTTGAATAGGTTACATTTGAAAATTGAACCAAGCGTTTAATTAGGTTGGACGTTCCGCTTAATCCAGGAGCCGAACACCTAACATTCCTTTTTTATTTACTTTAGCCGTATACGCAAGGTGATAAACCGCATCACCCCGCAGCATAGCTTCTTGTATCTGTTTAAGCTCTGCTTCAGCTGCATGTCTGGTTTGATACCAACCAAGCTCAATGAGGCGAGTGGTGCCAAGCAACCCGCGCTGACTGCTCTCACCGATTAGAAGAAAAGTGGGCGCGGTTTTGCTAGGAATACCTTCAGCAATTTGAAAACCGGTATAGTTGCCTAAACGGTCATTGATTAGGGAAGTTATTGTGATGGCGCTACTTGGCCTGTTAGCAGCTGGTTTCGGTTCTGGTGGTTCATTACCAAGCAGATCAGCGTAAGAGACTCCTAGAATCATCGTGAACTGCTGAATTTTTTGAAGGTCCGGTTCAGCCAAGTTGTTTTCGTACTTTGAGATTGCCTGCCGACTAATTCCCATGGCTTCAGCTAGTTCATTTTGCGAAAGTCCACTCCTTTTGCGCAATTGCATGAGTCGTTCACCGAACATCGTCATCGCCTCCTTCTATACCTCAATTATCCGATAGATGCTTGACCTATACAAGCAATCAAGGGTTGCGAAGTGTCAACTGGGGGTTGCAGAAGGGTGTAATCAGTCTGAATCTTTAAAGTTGTCTTCGTTTTTCGCTAAATTGAAAAGTGGTAGGGAAAATTTTCGAACTAGATTCTCGTCATCAATGACGGTTGAAGTATCTCGATTGTAATAGGGGCTATTCTCATCCCTGACGGCTGAAAACCAATTAAAAGAGCCGTTTGCCAGAATATGGCCATCTACTACAACCTGTTTTGAGTGAACTCGAGACGAGGCCTCAAAAATGCTTGCGCCAGATGCTTTCAGCAATGCGATACCGCCTTCAAAGTTTGCCATCTTTTGGTTATCTGTTTGATCATACATGGCGCGATTTGGATAGATGTTGACACGTACACCTCGGCGAGTAGCTTGTTTAATAGCGCTAAGAAGTGCGATTGTGCCAGCCTCAATTGACCTTTTTGATATATAAGGTGAGCTAATGTCAATTTGCTTTTTTGCGGTTAAAAGTTGATGGTACAGCCATTTGTCATGTGTCTTGGCGTCACTAAGAACGAACTGGCGATTTGATTTGATCTCTTCTTCAGTAAAAAGCGTTACATCTTTAATTTCGTTGCTCGATTCAGAAAATAGTCTTCGGGCTAATTGTGAAGATGGCTTATTGCCCTTAGTGGTAAGTAAATCGATATTGCCGAAATATAAGAAGCTATCTTTTGCTCGTGATACCGCGACGTTCAGCATATTGATGCCCTTATCAAAGAAAAATTCAGTCTTTGCGTTGTCATAAACAGGTGAAAATAGAACTACTCTCCGTTCTGCACCTTGCATCGCATGAACCGTTCCGACAATGATTTTTTGATCATCTAATTCATATCGGGTTAAGGCTTCATTGATTTCTTTGGCTTGTCGATTGAATGGTGATAATATTGCAACTGTATCTCCAAGTTTCCAATCCTTAACATTTTTTCCTTCCAAGTTACGAAGGCTTGCTTTCCGATTTTTAAGCCATTGAGCAATGGCATCGGCTTCTCGACGGTTGTAACGGCTGCCATTTTGGATAGCCGACAGTCCGAATACATGCGCATAGCCCAGTTGTGGCAGCTGGTCTGACGAGGTGATAGTAGGGTTAGAACGTTTAGGAATTAGTTTACCTTGATAAGCTAGTGTATTGAAGTAATCAGTAATTTTGGGTAAACAACGAAAATGTTCTTGTAGTAAAAGACCGCCACCGACTATTTCGCTCTGTGTAAACACACTTTGATGTTGTGCCACACTCATAAGGTTGCCCGAGGATGTTGCAAATCCCGTCTTTTTGATAGCAGCTATTTCATCTTCTGAAAATTTGGTCAGACTTCGCATGTTGGCTTCGTCAACGGATTTCTGGACGCTCCATATCGGTTCAATTTGCTTAACGTCGCCAACTGCCAGAAAACGTTTTGCAAGTGCGAGACTTGCAATTGCCAGTTCAGGACTAACTTGACCAGCCTCATCGGCAATCAACAAATCAATGCCATTAAGGAAGGGAACATGATCTTTTCGGAAAAAGGCGTCTACCTGATAAAAGGTGCCAACAAAACAAGGTGTCAGCATTGCGCGAACTTGCCAAACTTTCCGTACTTTTTCAAATGCGGCGGTTGCTGAGTTAGTTTGATGCTGCTTCATTTCTGTTAACCAGCGAGCCTCCCAATAATGGGTAGCTAGCAAGAACGCTAAGTAACGTAAATTTGTATCCACTTGCTTATTAAGATCTGAACGTGATTGCGTATTTGTTGATGTCAATTTGATGTTATTCTGAGCGCAGGCTATCTTAAAATTCTCTTGACGTTTCTGAACATCAATTAGAGCCAGTTTTGTAGTGTTTATAGTCTTACTTAAAGCAGTATTTTCAGCTCGAACATGATCAAGGTTTCGTTGAAGATCGGTATCATCTGAAAAACCCTTCAAGTGCAAATAATCAATTTTTCTTGCGGCTTTTCTTTTAGGACCAATCAACGGAAAATAATCAAGAATGCTTGCATGTTTAGCGTCAAAGTCATACCAACCACGAAGCTGCCTTTCAGCTTCGTCAACACTTGCCTGGCTTTTGGTTAATTGGATTGTTTGCTCGGAAAGTGTTGCGGAAAGTGTTGCTGCCTGTTTGTCGAAATTAACGTCCTGACCATTGATAATGGTTCGAATGTCTTCTACAACGTTGGTTAGATAACCATGAAGCGTTTCACGACATTTTTGAAGTGAGCCACCTGAATCCGGAAAAAGTGCATGATAATTTTGAAAAAATACTTTTGTAGCCTTGCTTAGCGCGTCATCAGTAATTAGCTGGTCAAAGTATTCGTTATGATTGATGGAAATCGCAGCATATGGAAGTGTCCCGTCCGTCAAGTTTCTATTTGCTGCAAGATATAAACCATAGGTGTTATGTCCAGGTAGCCAATGTGAAATAAGTGTTGACTTTTTCACTGACATTTTTTGATAAATAGCCTTTTTGGGAAGTGAAAATGCCGCAACCTCTTCATCATTTAGTTCACCAGCTTGAAAGCTTTGAATAATATTTGTAACGGCTTGGTTGTTAACAGATGAAGCGACACAAATGGGAGGCATGGTCTCTTTAAACGCCGCTTGAACCCATTGCGTGGCCACAACACTTTGAATCAAAGTCGTCTTACCCGTGCCTGGGGGACCGCTGACAGCCAATGTTTGTCCGTTAGTTGTAGCATCAAGGTTGGCCAATGCATTTCGTTGGGTATCCGTCATGCCATGCTTGGGACTCATTTGAGCGAGGTGATTAGAGTAATGAGATCTCATGCTAGCTTGGGATAGAATCTTTTCATCTTGAACGCTGGATTCAGGATTTAAAGAATCGAAAAGAGGAAGTTGCTCTTTAGAGGCCAGAATGTCTTGATAAAGGCCTTGGATTTGAGCTGAAAATCCTAAATTTTGCTCGCCAGGAATGATATGGCAGATACCTGTTGGTTCGGCAGGTAGGACATAATTGTTCACTTTTTCTATTGATTTAAATGTGGCAAATGACAAGTTGGTCAAGTGTTGAAAGAGAGCCTCTGCTTGATGAATGTAATCAGACCACTCTAAATGATCAAGAGCACCACCATTGATTGCATCAAAATAGTCGTTGACATTTGCAATTGGTTTATAGCGTAGTGGATGGGAGGAATCTTCGCCAGCTGGGGTCATTAATTCACGTTGAATCCACGGAACCGTATATTCCTGATGAGTTAGTTGACCATCTTCATTTAACATTGCTGGAATAATGAAAGGATAAATGAAGACCTTCGCAGTTTTGATCACAATCGGCATAATGAAAACACTTAAGCCGTTTGACGACTCGGTTTTTGCAAGGCCCTTCCGCGTACGTTTGAAAAAATCTGGAAATGTAGGGCTCAAAATTTTGCCCTCAACAATTTCGCTATAGTTGGTCGAAAAGGGTTTAGTATACTTGGCGTTAACCTCGACAAGACTGCTTTGACGCAAACTTTGTAGATAGTAGTTGGCAATTTCTTTGGTTGAAATCATATTAAGTCCTCCAAATTGGTATAGGCGTTATTAGGCTATCTACCTATACAAAAGCTTGGCTACCGTTAGTATACATTTTTGGGGGAAATAAGATAGAAAATTGTCTGCAAATTCTGTGCAAAGTCTGTAAACAGTTCAAGAGCTCAAACAAAAACAGCCAACTCCGCAAAGAGTTGACTGTAGCTGTGAAGTATTAAAGTTTCTGGTTATAGTATTCAACAACCAGTGATTCGTCAACTTCTGGTTCGAGTTCGCCACGTTCTGGCAAGCGAACAAGGGAACCTTCCTTCTTATTGTCGTCAAAGGTTACGTAAGCTGGACGGGAAACTGTGTTCTCGATAGCTTCATTGACAACAGCGAGGTTTTGTGAGCGTTCGCGAAGACCGATCACTTGGCCAGGCTGTACTTCATAGGAAGGAATATCAAGGCGCTTGCCATCAACTGTGATGTGGCCGTGGTTGACAAGTTGGCGCGCTTGCGGACGGCTGGAAGCCAAGCCCAAACGGAAAACCAAGTTATCTAAACGGGTTTCAAGCAGGATCATGAAGTTATCACCATGGGTACCTTCTTTGATCTTACCAGCGCGCAGGAACAAGTTCTGGAATTGGCGTTCGTTTAAACCGTACATCCAACGCAGCTTCTGCTTTTCACGCAGTTGCTGACCGTATTCGGAAATCTTACGGCGGTTGTTGGCACCGTGATCACCGGGTGCATAAGGACGACGAGCTAATTCTTTACCAGTGCCGGAAAGGGACAAGCCGAGACGACGGCTTTGCTTCCAGCGAGGACCTGTATAACGAGACATATGAGTATTCCTCCAAGTTTTTATTTGGAGTAAAATAACGAATTGCGGCTTTAGCACACGGGCAGTCCTGCAAAGGTTCACCTTCGCAGCCGCGGTTACTACTGTCATCGGCGTGATGCCGAGGCAGGACTGGAGCCGACCATGCCGGCCGCTGCTGCATTATTTTACACGCGAGCTAGTATACCGTGTTTAGCGCAGCGGTGTCAAGGTGATTGGCGAGCGTTTGACCGAACTGTGTCAGGATCTGTTCGTCGTTTTCGCTAAAACGGTTGAGTTTCGGGGAGTCAATGTCCATGATGGCAACGGTTTCGCCATTAACGTTGATCGGCACGACGATTTCGGCGTTGCTGGCTGAATCGCAGGCGATGTGACCGGCAAATTCATGGACGTTAGCAACGCGAATCACGCTATTTTGCCGATAGCTGGTTCCAACGACGCCTTTGCCCGGTTGAATGTGCATGCAGGCAACTTTTCCTTGGAAGGGGCCGAGGTCGAGCTGCCCGGTTTTGCCATTATAAAGGTAGAAACCAGCCCAGTTGAGCTCAGGCATGCTGTCATTTAGCAGTGCACTGGCATTGGCAAGTACGGTGATGGGGTTGGTTTCGCCTGTAAGTAGGCCATCAAGTTGATCGATAATAATAGGATCAAGGGTTGTCATTTGATCAGTCCTTTTAGGAATTTATGAAAAGCAGCATCTAGGCCTTTTAACTGCGGGCTTTTTTTGCGATACTGGTAGCTAGGATGTTATCGTTTTTAACACTTAACGGCATTTTAGCCGGTAAGTAGGCAAAATGCAATTAGAAAGATAATCGGTAAAGCAGAGGGTGTAGGGATGATCTGGTTCTTCATTATTGTTGCGATTATAATTGTGGCTGCTGGCAGTGTCTGGTGGCTGCAGCATTATTTTCAAACGCGTATCAAAGACTTAGACGAAAAAGTCGAAGCGATTGATATTGGTGCGCTCTCGAGTCAGATTCGCAGCATTGAGCAACTGAAGCTGACCGGTGACAGTCTGGCAACCTTTGGCAAGTGGGAGCGGGCGTTTGATCAGTTAAACGACCACGATCTAGCTGAGCTGCAAAAGATTCTGCTTGATCTCGAAGACCAGGTTAAACGCTTCCGTTTAGATCGGGCATCGAAAATTGCGAAGGTGCTGGAAGATAAAATCGAGACGGCTCAGCGCCAATACGAACTGATTAGCCAGGCACTACAAGACATTCGGCACGACGAAGCAGATAACCGTAGTAAAATGTTGCAATTGCGAGATGATTACCAGGTTTCACGCAAGACGATTCTTGCCAAGAGCTTTGTCTTCGGTGATGCTCAGCCAGCATTAGAGCAACAATTGCAGCAATTGGCGCAGCTTTTTCAAAAAATTGACCAGATCAATAATGATGGCGATCATCAGGCGGCAAAGGCAGAAATTAAACAGTTAGCCGAGCAGATGCGGGTTTTGAAGAAGCAGGTTAAGGAATTACCACCACTGGTAAACGAGCAGGTCAACGAGTTTCCTGGACAAATTAACGAAATTCAGCACGGTTACCGGCAACTCACCACCGCCCATTATGTGTTCACCGATGATATTCCGGGGATGGTTGCGGATGTCGAGGCCAAGATGAAGGATGCCAATGCGGCTCTTAAATCGATTGATGTGGAGGCAACAGAGGCAGCCAATGCGGAAATCGAAGCTGAGATCGATAAAATGTACGCCATTATGGAAAAAGAGATGCAGGCCAAGAAACGGGTGGATGTTGCGTCCCCTGATTTGCGGCGCTTCATTGATCATGCACTGCGCCAAAATCGGGAATTGCAGGCAGAATTGGATCATCTGAATCAAAGCTACACGCTGAATCATCATGAAATCAAAACCGCTAAAAATTTAAAAATGCAGTTAGATGCGATTGACGCAAATTACACGAAGGATACCGATGCGATTGAAGCAGGCGAGGCCGTGTACTCGGACGTGATTGCGCGGTTTGATGAAACCAAAGAACAGTTAACGGCGATTGAAAAGCAACAGGTCCAGATTAACCAAGACGTGGCAGGTTTGAAAAAAGGCGAGATCATCGCTAATAAACAAGCAGAGAGTTTTGAACTCGATATGCGGAATATTAAGCATGAAATCGTCCGCCATCACTTGCCGGGGTTGCCGCAAGACTATGTGAATAAGGTTAAACATGTTACTGCCGAAATTGATCAGCTTAATCACGATTTGGATCAGGTTAAAATTAACATGGATGCGATTGCCAAGTTTCTGATTAAGATTGCCAGTGATATTGATGATTTAAAGAAAACAACCAGTGCCTTAATTGATGCGGCCGGATTAACCGAAGAATTGATGCAATATGCCAACCGCTACAAAATAACGGTTAAGCCGGTGGCGGACGCGGTTAAGCATGCGACCGAGCTGTATATGCAATTTGACTATCAGCAGGCTGCCGATACGTTGGCGACCGCGTTGGAGCAGACGGAGCAGGGCAGCTACAAGAAAGTTGAAGATGCTTATCTTGCGCGGAAGAAAGCTTCATTATATTAATTTGCGTGATTGGAAAGCCAGCCGGGGTTTGGGCTGGCTTTTGGTTTGGGGTGGAGGTTGTGATGTGTGCAGGGATCTGTAGGGGGGAATTGCAGACTTAAATGGGCAATAATCATTCAGTAGGGTATACGTCTCCGAAACGCGTTCACCGGCGCAGAGATCTGCGTGTAAGGACCTCGAACCTAAATGGCCAAAGCCCAGCCATTTAGGTTCGAGGCCACTTACACTCCGATCTCTAACCGCGCCGGTTCACGCTCTTGAAACTTACTAACTTTTTGTCTATAATTCAATCCAGTCGAATTAACGGAAGGGGCCGGCTGATGATTTATTTTGATAATAGTGCAACGACGAAGATTTCGCCTGATGCGTTGGCGACTTATAACAAGGTCAGCACGGATTTTTTTGGTAATCCCAGCAGTTTGCATGCTCTGGGAACTAAAGCAAATGAGGTTTTGCAGAGTTCGCGAGCCCAGATTGCTAAATTAATCGGTGCTAAGCCGGACGAGATTTATTTTACGAGCGGTGGAACTGAAGGCGATAACTGGGTGATTAAAGGCACTGCCATGGCTAAGCGCGAATTTGGCCGTCATCTGATTACGACCAGTATCGAGCATCCGGCTGTGATCAATACGATGAAACAGCTAGAGAAACTGGGATTTGAAGTGACTTATTTGCCGGTTGATCGGCGCGGTTTTATTCATATTGACGATTTGAAAGCGGCTATTCGCAAAGATACGATTTTGGTGTCGATTATGGCGGTTAATAATGAAATTGGCAGTATGCAGCCGATTGTTCAGGCCGCGCGGGTGTTGGATAATTATCCGAATATTCATTTTCATGTTGATGCTGTACAAGCCGTTGGTAAGGGCTTGGATGCAGCGTTGCAGGATCCGCGGATTGATTTTCTCAGTTTTTCCGGCCATAAGTTTCATGCTCCCCGCGGTACCGGCTTTATCTATGCCAAAGAGGGTCGCATGCTTGATCCGTTGCTAACCGGTGGCGGTCAGGAACATGATTGGCGCTCAGGCACGGAAAATGTTCCGGCGATTGCGGCAATGGCCAAGTCGCTGCGCTTACTTTTGGCTAATGAAGATGCTAACGTGGCTCGGCAGCAAGCAGTTCGCAAGCGGATTTTTGAACATGTCAGCCAAAAGCCCAAGGTGACGATGTTTAGTCAGTTAACACCGGATTTTGCCCCACATGTTTTATGTTTTGCCATTGCTGGTGTCCGCGGCGAAACGATTGTTCATGCGTTTGAGGATCATCAGATTTACATTTCCACAACCAGTGCCTGCTCAAGTAAGAAAGGCACGGAAAGCAGTACCTTGGCCGCCATGCATACGGACCCGAAAATTGCCACTTCCGCGATTCGGGTGAGTTTGGATGAATCTAATACTTTGGATGAAGCGGATGCGTTTAATGCAGCGTTTGATACGATTTATGCAAAGTTTGCCAAGCTTGATAAAGCGACCGTCTAAACGAGCATCAGCCATTGCCAGTGCGAGGAGTGGCAGGGTGTCAGTTATAGCGGCTGATACTGCCAACTTGTTTTTACGCATCACCGGTTTTTACTGGATCGGGTACCGCCTACATGAAAGGATTTTAAGATGCAATATTCAGAAATTATGGTTCGTTACGGCGAGCTTTCGACCAAGGGGAAAAATCGGCAAGCGTTTATCGGTCGTTTGAACGGTAACGTTACACAAGCGCTGCATGAATTCCCCAATCTCACCATTCGGCCTAAACGTGATCGGATGCACATTGAATTGAATGGCGAGCCTAGTGATCAGGTGATGGCACGACTGTCACAGGTATTCGGCATCCAGAATTTTTCACCAAGTATTGCCGTAGAAAAGGATATGGCAAAAGTCCACGAGGTTGCGTTGCAGCTGATGAATGAAACGGCACCGCACGGCATTAGCTATAAGGTTAATACGCGGCGGAGCGATCATGACTTTGCCTTGGATACCAATGCTGTGAATCTTGATTTAGGCGATTTCTTGACGGATAAGCGGCCGGACTTAGTTGTCAAGATGCATCATCCTGATATGATTTTGCGAGTTGAAGTCCGCCGTGAAGCGATTTATTTATCTACTAAAACGATTCAAGGCGCTGGCGGATTGCCGGTTGGAACAGCAGGGCGCGCGGCCTTGATGCTTAGTGGCGGGATTGATTCGCCGGTCGCAGGCTACTATGCGTTAAAACGTGGCGTGGACATTGAAATGGTGCACTTTTTCAGCCCGCCTTATACTAGTCAACAGGCGCTGAATAAAGCTAAACAACTCACGGCCAAGCTGACCCCTTATGTTGGCCGGATTTACTTTATTGAAGTGCCATTTACCGAGATTCAGGAGGCTGTCAAAGCAACGGTTCCGGAAGGTTATCTGATGACCGTGCAACGCCGAATGATGTTGCGATTGACCGAAGCGATAGCCAAACAACGTGGCGATCTGGCTATCTTTAATGGTGAGTCAGTCGGCCAGGTGGCTTCACAGACGCTGGAATCAATGGCAGCAATCAATGATGTCACCACGATGCCGATTATTCGTCCGGTTGCGACCATGGATAAGAATGAGATTATTGCCGAGGCAGAAAAGATCGACACGTATGATTTATCGATCATGCCGTTTGAAGACTGTTGTACCATTTTTGCCCCGCCGTCTCCTAAAACCAAACCAAAGACGGATCGCGCACGGTATTACGAAAGCAAACTTGATGTCGATGGTTTGATGGCGCGCGCGTTGGCCGGGATCAAGGTTCAGGAGATCAAGTCATCTGATCAGTTCCTGAATCAGGATCAGGATGTTATCGCAGAATTGCTTTAAAAATTGAATAAAAGCGGTAGTTGCTGATAAGTTATTTGCTTATCGGTAACTACCGCTTTTTTAGTTTAGCGTTAAAAGTCGGCGAATGATCTTAAAAAAGAAATAATTCACAAGATTTCGCGATATTAATAAGTTGCTGGATCGAATACCATCATGGTTGCCCGAAAAATGGTTGTCACCTGCAGAAGACGCATTGTGCTTAATTCCTGGTTTGAAAAGATCGTTAATATAAAATGGCTCAGTAAAAACAGTGGTAAAAGAGCGCGCAATTTGTTAAACTAAATATGTGAAAATGGTAACAAACACGTGCGGAGGTGTTGATGGTGGTCGTCAGTAAACAAGCGTTATCACAGGCAACGATTAAGCGAATCCCGGTTTATTATCGAACCGTCAAAGATTTGCAACAGGCGGGGGTTAAGCGGGTTCGGTCTGATCGGCTAAGTAAGCTGGTTCATATCGCGCCAGCAACCATTCGGCGGGATTTTTCCAATTTTGGCGATTTAGGGCGTAGCGGCTATGGCTATTCGGTTGATTTACTTGCGCAGGTGTTTGGCGAGTTATTAGAAGTGCACTCGGAAGAACAGATGTTACTGGTGGGGTGTGGCAACCTCGGACGGGCGTTGTTGACCAATAATTTTCGCCGGAATCCGGATCTAACCATTGTGATGGGATTCGACACGGATCCGCAGCTCATTGGGACGACAATTGCCGGGGTGCCGATTTTTGATCTCACAACTTTAGCCCAAAATATTCGCCCGGGGATGCATACTGCCATTGTCTGTGTGCCGAGTTCCGCCCAGACCAGCGTTATTAACCAACTTGAGGCTAATGGCATAACCGCTATTTTAACCTTTGCCCCTAAGCCGGTCCCGGCAAAACCGACAACCACGATTCGCTACATTGACCTGACAAGTGAGCTACAGGCGTTATTGTTTGTTGATCATCAAAAACAGGTTGCGCGACAGGTGACGGAGCCGTTGCGCTAGTGTTGCTTGGTGAGCTGGATCACGCTCGTTATAACGTGTTTACCTGCCCAGAAACTTGCATATAAGGACCTTGGCGCAAATCCGTTTTTACGCCCATAACGCGCTCCCCGGCGCAGGGACCTGCCTGTAAGGACCTTGGTCGCAAGTCCGCCTTTACGCCCATAACGCGTTCACCGGCGCAGAAGTCTGCGTGTAAGGACCTTGGACGCAATGGCCAAGCCCGGGCCATCACGACCAAGGCCACTTACACTCCGACTTCTAACCGCGCCGGTTCACGCTCACTCACATTGACCCTGTCATGATCACGGGTTATAATGCAGCTAATGCAATGATCAAGAGGGTTGCGGTCTTTTTTTTCAGCGACGGGATGGTTGGTGTGAATCTCGAAAGAAGGGCGTGATTGTAGCTTGTGAGCTGCCGTCCTGAAGTGAGTAGGGAACGGCCGGTGACAGCCGTTATCCTGAACCAAGTGGGGATTGATTCCCAATTTAGGTGGTACCGCGAGTAGACTCGTCCTAATAATCGATATTAGGGCGTTTTTTTGTGTATACGCACGGCGCGACCCAGCTTTCGGGCTGGCGTGCGGGTGATGCATCAGCGCGTGCCAATTCTAGAAACCGGATGGACGAAAAAATTTTGTGAGGTGGAGCCAGTGAGTGATGAAACGTTAGCACCAAAGTATGATCATAAAGCAGTCGAAGAAGGCCGGTATCAAGAATGGCTTGATGAAGATGTCTTCAAACCAAGTGGTGATAAGAAGGCTAAGCCGTATTCAATCGTGATTCCGCCGCCGAATGTCACCGGTAAGTTACACATGGGGCATGCATGGGATACGACGCTTCAAGACATCGTGATCCGCCAAAAGCGTATGCAGGGGTTTGATACCTTGTGGCTGCCAGGGATGGATCATGCCGGAATCGCCACGCAGGCTAAAGTTGAGGCCAAGTTGCGCAAAGAAGGCATCAGCCGCTATGACCTAGGCCGTGAAAAGTTTGTCCAAAAAGTCTGGGAATGGAAGGACGAATTTGCCAAGACCATTCATGGACAATGGGCCAAAATGGGCTTGTCACTGGATTATAGTCGGGAACGCTTTACTTTGGATAAGGGCCTGAATCAAGCGGTTCGACGGGTGTTTGTTGACCTTTATAACCAAGGCTTGATTTATCGCGGTGAATATATCGTTAACTGGGATCCGCAAGCGCGCACGGCACTATCGGATATTGAAGTCATTCATAAAGACGATAAAGGTGCTTTTTACCATGTGAAATATCCGTTCGCAGACGGTAGCGGCTACATTGAGATTGCAACGACGCGTCCGGAAACCATGATGGGTGATACTGCGGTGGCGGTTCACCCAGGTGATGAGCGGTATAAAGATATGGTGGGCAAGGAACTTATTTTGCCATTAGCCAATCGCAAAATCCCGATCATTGAAGATGCTTACGTTGACCCTGAGTTTGGGACTGGGGCGGTTAAAATCACGCCAGCCCATGACCCTAACGACTTTCAGGTGGGCAATCGTCATGATTTGAAACGAATTAACACTATGAATGACGATGGCACGATGAACGAAAATGCCGGCAAATATCAAGGAATGGATCGCTTTGAAGCCCGTAAAGCTATGGTGGCCGATTTGGATAAGGCCGGTTTGTTGCTTAAAGTTGAACCGATTGTGCATAGTGTCGGCCATAGCGAACGTACGGGCGTTCAAGTTGAAGCACGGTTGTCAACACAATGGTTTGTCAAGATGAAACCATTAGCTGAAGCGGCAATCAAAGCGCAGCAAGAGCCGGACAAGAAAGTGACATTTGTTCCTGAGCGGTTTGAACATACCTACTTGCAGTGGATGGAAAATATTCATGACTGGGTTATTTCGCGGCAGTTGTGGTGGGGCCATCAAATTCCGGCTTGGTACAACAAGCAGACCGGTGAGACCTATGTCGGGATGGAAGCGCCAAAAGACATTGAAAACTGGAAGCAGGATCCTGACGTGCTGGATACCTGGTTTTCAAGTGCATTGTGGCCATTTTCCACGATGGGGTGGCCGAATACCGATGCGCCGGATTACAAGCGTTATTACCCAACAGATACCTTAGTGACTGGCTACGATATCATTCCATTCTGGGTTGCGCGGATGATTTTCCAAGGGTTGCATTTTACTCATCAACGGCCGTTCCAGTACACCTTGATTCACGGGTTAATGCGCGATGAACAAGGCCGGAAGATGAGTAAGTCACTGGGTAATGGGATTGACCCAATGGATGTGATTGAAAAATACGGCGCCGATGCCTTGCGGTGGTTCCTGATTACTGGTAATAAACCGGGACAGGATACACGGTTTAGTTATAAACAGGTTGAAGCAGCCTGGAATTTCATCAATAAGATTTGGAACATTTCCCGATTTGTGATGATGAACTTAGGCGACTTGGATACGCCGCAACAGCCAGATCCAAGTACCTTTGATTTGTCCGATAAGTGGCTTTTTGCGCAATTGAACGAAACCATTAAACAAGTAACGGATTTGTCAGCGCGGTTTGAATTTGGTGAAATGGGTCGAACCCTGTATAACTTCACCTGGAATGTTTTCGCGGACTGGTACGTTGAAATGAGTAAGGAAGTACTTTACGGCGATGATGAGCAGGCCAAAGCAGCCAAGCGCGTCAACCTTGCTTATGCACTGGATCAAATTTTACGGCTATTGCACCCAGTGATGCCGTTTGTGACGGAAAAACTATGGTTGGCGTTACCGCATACAGGCAAATCAATTGTGACGGCGAGCTATCCGGTGGCAAACGCTGCCTTTGAAAATGCTGACGCTACCAGTGCAATGGATGCGATCATTGCGCTCATCCGCGGCGTTCGCGGTATTCGTAAAGAGGCCGGCGCTCCGCTTAAGACCAAAGTCGATATTATCGTTAAATTGACGGATCCTGCTTTGAAGCCAATCTTTGAACAGAACTTTGACTTTATCGATCGCTTCGTCAATAGTAAAGCCTTCACGGTTGGAACCGATGTGGCCGAGCCTAAAATGGCGGGCAGTGCGGTGATCACAGGCGCCACCATTTTCGTACCGCTCAATGAATTAATTGATTTGGACGAGGAAAAGGCCAAACTGACTAAAGATGCTAAGAAGCTTGAGCAAGAAATTGCCCGAATTGACAAGAAGCTCAATAACCAAGGCTTCTTATCCAAAGCACCGGAAGCGGTTGTTGCAGAACAACGCACTAAGCGCAGTGATTTTGAAGATCAGCTAACGAGCACTAAGCAACGGTTGGAACAATTACAACAAGCTTAAGTTACCAAGTGGCTTTAAGCGATTTTATGATGAAAAAACCGGTATTAGGGTTGAGTTTTAAGCCCTAGTACCGGCTTTTTTGATGGTCGTGGTTGAAGCATGCCGCAAGCAAGCAATCTGGCGCGCGGCCGTTTGTTCGATGGGTTCTGGCAGCAATAAAAACGTGAATTTGACTGGCTAAGCTCATAAGTTGGGCCCATTTTTCTGGTATGATGAAGCTATATATCGCAGCAGTATGAAAGCTGGCTGCCTAAATGATAAAAATAAGGAAAGTTAACAATGAATTACACAGAAAGCGTTGCCTATATTCATTCTTTTCCGCGCTTGGCCAAGACCGGTGACCATCGGCGGATTTTAACGTTATTACATGCACTCGGCAATCCGCAGCAACAAGGGCGGTATATTCACGTGACTGGTACTAATGGAAAAGGCTCAGCCGCTAATGCGATTGCACATGTCCTTGAGGCAAGCGGTTTGACAGTCGGGTTATATACCTCGCCGTTTATCATGCGGTTTAATGAACGGATCATGATTGACCATGAACCGATTCCGGATGCTGCGTTAGTCAAAGCGGTTGCGTTTGTCAGGACTGCACTGGAACGGCTTCAGCAGCAACAAGCTGATTTTAACGTGACGGAATTTGAATTCATTACTGCGCTGGCGTATTGGTATTTTCGTCAGCGTCAGGTTGATGTTGCGGTGATTGAAGTCGGCATTGGCGGCTACACGGATTCGACCAATGTCATCACGCCGGTTGTCAGTGTTTTGACCGAGGTGGCTTTAGATCACCAGAAGTTGCTGGGGCATACGATTACGGCAATTGCCACACATAAGGCTGGTATTATCAAACCGGGTATTCCGGTTGTAACCGGTAACTTGGTGCCGGATGCTGCTGCCGTTGTCGCAGCCAAGGTTGCGACAACAGGGAGTCAATGGTTGCGTTTTGACCGCGATTTTTCGGTTCCTAAGGCTAAGCTTCACGGTTGGGGCCAACGGTTTACTTATGAAGACCAAGATGGACGTATTAGCGATCTGGAGGTGCCGTTGGTTGGCGATTACCAGCAACGCAATATGGCAATTGCGATTCAAACGGCAAAAGTGTATGCCAAGCAGACAGGATGGCCTTTGACGCCCCAGAATATTCGCCAAGGGCTTGCTGCCAGTCATTGGCCAGCCCGACTCGAAAAGATAAGTGATACGCCTTTGATCGTCATTGACGGGGCGCACAATCCGGATGGCATCAATGGTTTGGTTACGGCGCTAAAGCAACTTTTTTCCCAACCCATTACTGTTATTGCCGGCATCTTGGCGGATAAAGACTATGCGGCGATGGCGGATAAGCTGACCGCGGCATTTTCCACGGTTTATCTGGTTCCGGTGCCAGGGACGCCGCGCGCCTTGCCTGAGGCTGGTTATGAGGCGCTGCACGAAGGTCGGTTAAAGGATTCGTGGCAGGAAGCATTGGCGGCGAGTCTTAATGATGTGCCGGATCAGCCGATTGTGATCACCGGTTCGCTGTATTTAGCCTCAGCTGTTCGTCAAACTTTATTAGGGGGAAAATCATGACCGCAACAGTCATCTTTGATCTTGACGGGACACTGGTTAACACTGAAGCACTTTACCTTAAAAGTAATGTTAAAGCCGCGGCAGTATTGGGACTGCACCGGACAGAAGCAGATTTTCGGCCATTAGTCGGATCTGCCGGACCAAGTGAAGCTAAAATCATTGCCGATTTGGTTGGGGCCGATCATGCCGCATGGTTCCAGCAATTTTCAACTCAGGATGTTTTGGACCAGATTCGCAGCGGTGCCGATTTTGTCTTACCCGGAGTTGACAAAACGTTGCAGATGCTTGATCGGATGGGTTATCGATTAGCGTTGGCAACAAGTAGTGCCAAACATTACGTTGACGTGGTGTTGGCTGCAACTGGTTGGGTGAAGCGGTTTGACCCGATTCTGACTGGCAGTGATGTGACGGCACACAAACCTGATCCGGAAATTTATCACGTGATGAAAACCAAGTTGCCTGAGACACCAGCGATTGTCGTTGAAGATACGCATGTGGGTGTGGCCGCAGCAGAAGGGGCCGGGCTCCCGGTCGTCATGATTCCAGGCATCGGTCAAGCGCCGGATCATAAGGCGACCGCGATTTTAGCTGCGATCACGGATTTGCCTGACTGGCTGCAAAATCATCCTGCTTTTGCGTAATGTCCATAATGAGTCTTCAGATGACTCAAAATGGCGGCCCCATCAGAGAAGGCTGAAGAGCATGCAGCGCCTCACTCTGAAAGCGGCATGACGGAGGGAAAGACGATGGCAGATGCGACTGAACAACCACGTGAGCGTTTATTGGCGCATGGACCACAGGCACTGACGGATGCGGAATTATTGCAATTGATTGTGCGCGCAGGCAACCAGCACTATCCGGTCCAGGAAATTGTCAGCGAGGTGTTGACCACTTATCCAGCATTACGAGGCTTAGCAGAAGGTGATGGTGATTCACTGGACCATATTCGCGGACTAGGCGCGGCTAAACGGGCCAGCATTTTGGCGGGTGTGGAGTTAGGACGGCGGGTCATGCGTCGTCAATCGGTTCGATATGGGCAGATCAAAAATAGCGAGCAACTGGGTAAAACGATGGTGTCACGCTTTGCCGGAGCTAATCAGGAATCCATGTTGATTTTATTTTTGGATGTCAAGAATCAAATCATCACAGAACAAATCGTGGCAATTGGAACGGTGGATTCAGCCTTAGCCGATCCGCGGGTGGTGTTTCGGGAAGCATTAAAACTAAGCGCCACGAATTTGATCATGGTGCACAATCATCCCAGCGGTGATCCTTCTCCGAGTCAGGCCGATCGTGATACAACAACGCGATTCCAGCTGGCGGCAGCGTTACTCGGCATGCACCTGCTTGACCACTTGATCATTGGGCGGCAGTCGTATTATTCGTTTGCGCGCGATGATCCGGAATTTAATTAATTTGCTAAAAAGTTGTAAGGTTTTCTGAAATTGGCGCAATGAGGGCAAAAACAGGCGGTTTCACATTTTGTCACAGAAAATAATATGCTATAATGCATGGAGTTAATACGAAATGAGTCAGCATAAGGAGAGAACGTCTTGTTTGGATTTGGATCAAAGAATATCGGGATCGATCTTGGCACCGCAAATACCTTAGTTTACGTCGACGGCAAGGGCATTGTGTTAAATGAACCCTCCGTGGTCGCGAAGAATACCCAGACGGAAGAAGTCATTGCCGTTGGTGAAGAAGCCCGCGACATGATCGGTCGTACCCCGACCAATATCGTGGCGATCCGACCAATGAAAGATGGGGTCATCGCTGACTACGACACAACTGCGGCCATGTTAAAATACTTCATGCAAAAAGCATTAGGTAACGGCAGCCACCCGCAAGTGATGATTTGTGTGCCAAGCGGCGTGACGGAAGTTGAAAAACGGGCCGTTATTGACGCTGCAAAAGTCGCAGGAGCACGCGATGCTTTCGTCATTGAAGAACCTTACGCTGCTGCAATCGGTGCCGGTCTGCCGGTTATGGACCCGACCGGTAGTATGGTTGTTGATATTGGCGGCGGCACCACTGATGTCGCAACGATTTCATTAGGCGGTATTGTTTCGAGTCGCTCGATTCGGGTGGCTGGTGACAAGTTTGATGAAGCCATCATCAATCATTTACGCCAGAACTTTAATTTGCTCATCGGCGAACGTACGGCTGAAGCCATGAAGATTCAAATTGGTTCGGCATCGGTTGAAAAGGCTGCCGATATCGATGGGATGACCGTGCGCGGCCGTGATTTATTGAGCGGCCTGCCAAAGACCATCGATATTTCGGCAACGGATATTGCCTCAGCTATTCATGAAAACGTGCTTGATATCATCACGGCGATTAAAGAAACACTAGAGGAAACCTCACCAGAAATCGCTGCCGATGTCATTGATCATGGGATTGTGTTGACAGGCGGCGGTGCGCTTTTGAAGCATTTACCGGATGTCATTTCCGATGAGACCAAAGTACCGGTCTTCATTGCGCAGGATCCACTAGATTGTGTGGCAATCGGCACTGGTGAATCGTTGAAGAATATTGACGTTTTAAAGAAGCGTTAACAGCCCATAAATGAAGATGGTTTGCGTGTGGCAAGAGGCTGGGATGAAGGATCCTGGCCTCTTTTCGCGAGTGTGACGGAGGAACCAATGCAGAAATTCTTTTCCAACAAAAAATTGATCGCCCTCATGATCGCATTGCTGGTCAGTCTTGGTCTGGTCGCTGGATCAATCTATGCGAGCAATAATCGCAATACGCCGCCGTTTATTCAGCGGATTGCCAATGATGTTGTTGGCATCGGCGGGCGGTTAGTCGCGTTGCCGGGAGATTTTGCCCGCAATGGATTAGATGACATCAATAATCTCATGGATACGTTTCAGGAGAATCAGCGCCTCAAGCAACAGCTGGATAATTTAGCGCAGACAAAGGTGCAGGTACAAACTTTAAAACGCGAAAATAAGCAGTTGAAGCAACAGTTGAAACTTAACGGTACTTTGACGGATTACGCGCAGATCAGTGCTGCTGTCATTTTACGAACACCAAGTGACTGGCGCAACATGGTCGTTATTAACCAAGGAAGTGCCGCCGGGGTTAAGAAGGGCATGCCGGTTATGGCAGGTTCCGGGTTGATTGGCCGTGTGGTTGAGGTCAATCGAACGAGTTCAAAAGTTGAGATGCTATCAACAGCCAATAAATCCAGTGACCGGATTGCGGCGGCCGTTGAGACTAAAGGCGAAAAAGAAGTTAACGGCATCATTACCGGATATGACGAAAAAACCGGTGATTTGATTCTCGGCGAGCTGAATACGGATACCGCGATTAAAAAAGGCGATGAGGTGGTTACCAGTGGTTTAGGTGGCATGACACCTAAAGGATTACTGATTGGCAAAGTCGCCAGCGTCAAGAAAGATGACTATGGGCTGGCCAACACCGTTTATTTGGATCCCGCCGCAAATCTAAACGATGTCACCGTTGTAACCGTCATCTCACGTACGATCAAAGGTGACTAACATGTTAAACGAAAAACATTTCACAGGACATTGGTGGATCTTTTTACTGCTGCTTTTGTTATTATTAATTGATGGCAGCCTAGCATCAGTGCTGGCACAGTGGATCATGCAGCCGAACTTTATGGGGACGCCGCAATTGACCTTGTTAGGGTTAGTCATGGTGACGTTGTTGGTGCCGCAAGAAAAGTATATAACCTGGATTGCGGCATTGATTGGGTTGTTATTCGACAGTTTCTACACGGGCATTCTAGGGATTAATGCGTTGCTGTTTGCCTTGGTCATTTATGTGGTTCGCCAGATTCGGCCGTATATCCCGCACACGCCAATTTTTGTTGGTATGGTTTATATTATTGCGTTGTTGCTCTATGGGGTTGCCAGTTATGCTGCGAATCATTTTATTGGCTACGGATCCGCCAGTGTTGTTATGCTGATAGCGAATCATTTAGGGCCGGGATTAACGGTCAATCTCATCCTTTTTGTGATTGTCTATGGTCCATTACATCGATTGTTGATGAATTTAGCGGAAGAATAATTTGGGGTGATAATGTGGACAGTGTGGTCTTAAAAGGTCGAAATGATAGTCTGGCGCTGCACCTTCAAGATACAGCGGATTTTACGCAGATTATCCAGACACTGAAAACATTACTAGGCAAATTGTACGAAGAAACGCCAACCGGTGATGTCAGCTATCGTTTGGAGACGGGCAATCGGCTTTTAACGGAAGAGCAGTTGGCGCAAATTCAGGCTGTATTTGAAGATTACCCGCGCTTTTCAATTAATGGCATCACGAGTGCTGTGGTTGATAAAGCGGTCGTTGCCGATATGGTGACGGCTAAAATGACCCATCGCATCGGTGGTGTTGTTCGATCAGGGCAAACAATTGATGTCATGGGCGATGTGCTGTTTTTAGGCGATTTACATGCCGGTGCCTCGCTGTGTGCTTCTGGCAATGTTTTTGTGATGGGTAAGGTTAGTGGCGTTATCCAGGCAGGCAGTCAAGGAGACACCCGCGCAGTTGTTGTGGGTGACTTGCAAGGTGCTAGTCAAGTTCGAATCGCCGATGTCATCGAAATTGTCGCTGACCATTATGATCCGGTTAAACCGGTTGCTTATTTGAGCGAATTACATACGATGACACATACCAAGTTGGCTGAACTAGCAAATCTTCGGCCGCGATTATTTAAGCAAATGGAGGCAATGTAGATGGGGACAGCGTTAGTAGTGACTTCCGGTAAAGGCGGCGTTGGCAAAACCACCACTTCGGCAAATATCGGCACCGCGTTGGCTTTACAAGGCAAGCGGGTCGTCTTGTTGGACCTTGATATTGGACTACGCAACTTAGACGTTGTCATGGGTTTGTCCAACCGGATTATTTACGACATTGTCGATGTTGCCACTGGCCGCGCGAAGCTACACCAAGCGTTGATCAAGGACAAACGATTTGACGATTTGCTTTATTTACTGCCAGCAGCGCAAAATGCGGAAAAAGACGCGTTAGAACCTGATCAGGTCGTTGAGATTGTTGAACAGTTGCGACCGGATTTTGATTTTATTATTTTGGACTCGCCTGCTGGAATTGAACAAGGGTTTCGGAATGCGACCGGGGCGGCTGACGGTGCGATTGTGGTCACGACCCCGGAGATATCGGCAGTGAGTGATGCGGATCGGGTCGTGGGCTTACTGGAACAACGTGATATGCCGCTCAAACCGCGACTCATTATCAACCGCATTCGCCAAAATATGTTAGCTGATGGCCGCTCGATGGATATTGACGAGATTACCAGTCATCTGGGACTTGATTTACTCGGCATCATTGTTGACGATGATGGGGTGATTGAGAGTTCAAACAAAGGTGAAGCGATTGTGATGGATCCGGATGACCTTGCTAGTAAAGGCTACCGTAATATTGCCCGCCGGTTACTAGGTGATAGCGTGCCGTTGATGGACATTCGTTTGAAAAAACAAGGCTTTTGGTCAAAATTGTTCCATCGCCATCATTAGACGGTTTACGGTGATTTTGTGCCGGCTGTTAAAGATTAATTTTCTGAAACAGTTGACTTTCGTTAAAGTTCGGTGTAATTTAGTGACAATTCATTAAAGCGTTGAGTGGAATCGATAAGCGGTCATGGTTCACAGCGAGTTCGGGTTGATGGAAACCGAATAGCCATCCGTTTATCACACATCCATGAGTGGACGATTGAACAACAGTAGGTCGTCTCGGTTGGGCTCGTTATCGCCGTGGTTGAAGCAACTACATGAGGTTGATTGTGTGAGCAATTGACAAATCTGAGGTGGAACCGCGGTTTAAGCCGTCCTCTTACAGCAAAGTGCTGTAAGAGGATTTTTTAATGGTCGCGATTTTTCCGAAATCATGTGTGGTGCTGCAACCACATGAGGCCGAGTGTGTGAACAATCGGTAAACTGAGGTGGTACCGCGCAGAAGCGTCCTCTTGCATCAAGCAAGAGGGCGCTTTTTTCATACCACGAACAAGTTGCCCAACCGCTCAACTCATCGACAGCCACAAAGCGCAATTAGAAAAGAAACGGATCTGTGCGACTCAAATATAGGCAGGTTCAAAGGAGGAAGCACCATGACTTATATTTTTCAGATTTTACCGGCATTATTATCTGGTGTGAAAATGACGTTGGGGATTTTTGCCATCACTTTAGTCGGAGCCATTCCACTGGGTCTCATTTTATCAGTCGGCTTAATTCCCAAGCCTAAATCGCTACTTGGTAAGGCAGGAAAAAGCTTGCTGGAAGGCTATGTGTGGGTATTTCGGGGCACGCCGCTGTTGTTGCAGCTGATGTTTATCTTTTACGGCCTGCCGATTATCGGTATCGTGTTTGACCGCTTCTCAGCTGCTTTAGTCGCGTTTATTTTGAATTATGCTGCTTACTTCGCAGAAATCTTCCGTGGTGGCTTTGGCGCAATTGATGAAGGTCAGTTCGAAGCAAGTACGGTCCTCAACATGACCCGCTGGCAGGCATTGCGGTTTGTGGTGATTCCTCAGGTTGTCAAGATTGTGCTACCTTCCATCGGTAATGAAGTCATCAACTTGGTTAAGGATTCTAGCCTGGTTTACGTCATTGGCTTAGGCGATTTGCTTCGAGCAGGTAACATTGCCAGTGCGCGGGATGTTACCTTGCTGCCACTGGTATTGGTCGGGGTCATCTACTTACTGCTGACGCTGATTCTGACGTTCCTACAAAAACGGATCGAAGCAGCATTTTCATATTATCGCTAGGAGGGTTAAAAATGTTAGAACTCAAGAATATCAGCAAAGCGTTTAACGGGCGGCCAGTTCTAAAGGATGTTAACGTCAAGATTGAAGATGGCAAAACGTTAGCAATTGTGGGTCCCAGTGGCGCCGGTAAAACCACCTTGTTGCGGATCATCAGTGGTTTGGAAAGTGCTGATGGCGGCACCATGATCTGGAACGGTCAGCCGACGACCGCGCAGGCTTTACGCAAACAAGGTGTGATCGGCGTGGTGTTTCAGAACTTTGAATTATTCCCGAATTTGTCGGTTATGCGCAATATTACCTTGGCGCCTACTTTGCAGGGGGTTGATCAACAAAAAGCCGATGCGACAGCCAAGAAACTTCTGAATCAACTTGAACTAAGCGATCAGGCGCAGGCGTATCCTTATTCACTGTCTGGCGGCCAAAAGCAGCGGGTGGCAATTGCACGGGCATTGGCGCTAAATCCGCAAATTCTCTTATACGATGAGCCGACTAGTGCGCTGGATCCAATGTTGCGCGATAATGTTGCCGCAATGGTTAATCAATTTAAAGCATCCGGCATGACTCAGGTGGTTGTGACCCATGACATGGACTTTGCCCAAAGTGTTGCAGACACGACTTATCACGTTGGCAAAGGCGGTGATGGTCAATGAAACGGCGAATGATAATGGCCGTCATGGTGTTTTTGACCATGGCCGGTATCGTAATCAGCGGATGTGCGCGCGAAACCGTCGACAACTCCTGGCCGCGCATTGAACGGACCAAAAAAGTTGTGATTGGGTTAGATGATACCTTTGTTCCCATGGGTTTTCGTCAAAAAAATGGGCAGTTAGCCGGCTATGACATTGATTTAGCCAAAGCGGTTTTCAAACGGTATGGCATTAAAGCGGATTTCCAGACCATCGACTGGTCGATGAAGGAAACTGAATTGAAAAATCAGACCATTGATTTAATTTGGAATGGTTATTCCGTGACCCCGGAGCGGAAAGCAAAGGTTGCTTTTTCGAATGATTATCTGATTAACCATCAAATTGTGGTTACCAAAACCAAAAGTCAGATTAACACGTTGAAGGATATGAAGGGGAAAACCTTGGGCGTGCAAACCGGATCAAGCGGGGCATTTGATTTAGATGCCCAACCCAAATTGTTAAAAAATATGATCGCCAACAAAACGCCGATCCTTTACGATACCTTCAATGATGCATTTATTGACTTGGATGCTGGGCGAATTCAAGGCATTTTAATGGATGAGGTTTACGCACGTTACTACATTGCCCACAAGCCGGATCCTGCAAGTTATCACATTATCGGCGACTCATTCCCGCCAGAGCAGTTTGCGGTTGGTATGCGCAAGTCCGATCATGTTTTAAGAGAGAAAATTAACGCGGGATTGAAGGCGTTGAAGGCAGACGGAACGATTGCTAAACTGCAGAAGAAATGGTTTGGCAAGGTCGAACAATGAGTTGTATGTTAGCGCTGATAAGGGTTCAGAGTTTAGATATCATGGCAATTTTATGTTGAAGCTGGAATCATTGTGGTTGTGTGGATACTGTCTATTGCGACAGGTAACTGCATGAAAACTTTGATTCCGGCTTTTTTGTTGGTTGTTCAACACGCCTCCCTTAACGCGTTCACCGGCGCAGGGACCTGCACATCAAGACCTTGGGCGCAATGACCAAAGTATGGCCATCACGCTTGACGCCGCTTGGGTTCTGGTTTATGTCCATAACGCGTTCACCGGCGCAGGGACCTGCACATCAAGACCTTGGGCGCAATGACCAAAGTATGGCCATCACGCCCAAGGCCACTTATGTTCCGGTTTCTAACCGGGCTGGCTCACGCTCACTGGACTTTTCCCCCTGACTTTCTGTAAAGTAGAGTATGATAATCGCATGTAGAGACTGGACGAATGGCTGAGGTGTGACATTGTCTGGTTAGGGAGGCGAAATTTATGTGGCTTGGGCTGATTGTTGGCGGTCTTTATATCATTAATGCATTTATTGCGATTGTGACGGTGTTTCGGTCCCATCGTGATATTTCTGCTGTATGGGCGTGGCTGCTTGTGCTGTTGCTGCTGCCGTTTGTTGGTTTCTTAATTTATTTTGTCTTCGGGCGTAAACTGCGGGCGGATCGCATGCAGGATTTAATGACGCAACGGCTATTGGGCATTAATGATTTGGTGGTTCAGCAACAAGAAGCGCTTGCGGCAGGGCAGCCGTTGATTGGGACGCCAGGTAGCGGTGGGGTTTCGGAGCTGGTGCGGACGTTATTGCGGGCGGACGATGCGTTGGTCACAACTCACAATGAAGTTCAGGTGCTTTCTTTGCGGGAAGCCTTTTTTAAACAGTTGTTTGAAGATATTGGCTTGGCTACCGAACATATTCATATTGAAGCCTATACGATTCAGCCTGATGCAGTGGGCCGGCAATTGCGTGATTTACTGATTGAAAAGGCGCAAGCAGGGATCACCGTGCGCGTTTTATACGATACGTTTGGTTCGCACGGTTTACCGATTAGCTTTTGGAAAGGCTTGACAGCAGCTGGTGGTCAGGTGGAGCGATTTGTGGCGACCAAACTCGGACGGTGGAATCCGCGCATCAACTTTCGCAATCATCGCAAACTGATTGTGATTGATGGGCATTTGGCATACTTGGGCGGGTTTAATCTGGGCAAAGAACATCGCGGTTTGCCAACACTGCGGGATACTCAGCTACGAATTCAAGGTAAGGCGGTTGCCGTGATTCAAGCGCGTTTCCTGATGGATTGGAATGGTACTAGCAAGAAGCAACAGGTCAAAGACGTCGATGTGCTGTTTCGTGAACCGGTTGTCACCGGAAACACAACCATGCAGATTGTCGCTGGTGGACCGGGGCAGCAGGTTGAAGCAATTAAACTTGGCTATTTAGGCTTGATTAATCAAGCCAAGCGTAGTATCTGGATCGAGTCGCCTTATTTTGTTCCCGATGACAGTTTGTTGGACGCATTGACCATTGCGGCTAATGCGGGAGTCGATGTTCGTATTATGGTGCCGAAGAAAACAAATCAGAGTCTGATGGCCAAAGCATCGCAGTTTTACCTCAATCAAGTAGTTGCCAATGGTGGTCAGGCCTTTTTATATGAAGAGGGTTTCTTACACGCTAAAACGATTGTGGTTGACGGCAAGTATGTTTCAACCGGCACCGCAAATTTCGACATCCGTTCATTTAAATTGAACTTTGAAGTTGCTGCGTTTCTTTATGATCATCATTTAGGCAAAACATTTCAAAAACTATTTCTTGCGGATATGGAACGTGCCATGCCGTATACGCAAAAGGTCATTAAGGCCAAGAAACGACCAGCACGCTTGGCCGAAGAGTTATCGCGATTGCTGGCGCCGATTTTGTGATGGGCTAACCATTCACTGATTTTTTGGTAATTAAAAAAGCCGCTGAAAAATCAGCGGCTTTGTGGTTATTTGGTGATCGGATTAGATGATTTGCAAACTTGCGAGCGCGGTGAGAACAACACCAAGCACGGTGATAATAATCATCACCCAAGCACTAATAATCGTCATTTTCTGGAATTTGCTCTTTTTCTTTTTCTGCACCGAAAACACCACCTTTAAAGTTCTGCTGGGTCTCATTGTACTGGTTTTTGGAAAAAACGGCAACTAAAACTGAGCGCGAGCCGGCGCGGTTAGAAACCGGAGTGTAAGCGGCCTCGGACGTGATGGCCCGCTTTTGGCCATTGCGTTCGAGGTCCTTACACGCAGGTTTCTGGGCTGGCGAACGCGTTATGGGCGTAAAGGGGGACTATTGGCCTTGGGTGTGATGACCGGGTTTTGGTCATGGCACCCAATACAATGTCCGTACACGCGAATTCCTACGCTGAAGAGCGTTAACTTCTGCTTGACGCCTTTCTTTCCTTTGAGTACGGTTAATTGAGAAGTATCAACAGACAGCACCTTACGTGGTTGCTGCCGCTGGAGGGAATTGTCATGGTGTTGCTTGCGTTGGGATTACCAATTTTAGTGTGGCTCTTGGTTGTTGCCGCTGTCGTCTATTTCGACTTTCATGGTGGTTCGTGGTTTTTCTTACTGACAATGGTGAACCTCTGGGCCATTTTCGAGTTAACCTTTACCAAAAGTCCGAATTTCATCTGGGTGATTCTGTTTACGGCGATGGTGATTGCCTTGATTCTGGTTGTTTGGCAGGTAATCCGCGAATATGACCTGATTATTCACCGATATTGGCGGATGTTGACGCGCATTCTCTCCCTGGCAACCACTTGTTGGTGGCTTAGCGGTATTTTTATTTATTTTATGGGCTGAGTCACCACCGACTTACCACTTGTGAAAAAATCCCGTGATCCTTGTGATCGCGGGATTTTTTGTGGCTTAAATGTTTTTTAAACAATAAAATAACTAAATTTTGCTTCAGAAGTGGTTAGATGTGGAGAAGAGTGGGGCGTTGTGGTAGACTGAAAATCGTAGGGAGGTGCAGGCCATGCTCATGGGTGAATTTGAACGCAGTATCGATGCTAAAGGGCGTCTGATTATTCCAGCCAAGTTTCGTGAGCAATTGGGTGCATCGTTTGTTTTGACCCGGGGCATGGATGGCTGCCTTTTTGGTTATCCAATCGCGGAATGGGACAAACTGCAGGCGAAATTGGCCACATTACCCTTAGCAAAAAAAGATGCCCGCACCTTCACGCGTTTTCTTTTTTCGGCCGCGACCGAATGTGAAATTGACAAGCAGGGACGGATCAATATTCCCAAGCCACTGTTCAAACATGCGGCGTTGAAAAAGGATTGCGTCCTTGTAGGGGTCAATACCCGCATTGAAGTCTGGGATGCCGAGCGCTGGCAGCAATTTGCCGACACCGCTGAAGAAGACTTTGATGACATTTCAGAAAACTTAACGGACTTTGGGTTATAGCCATGACAGAATTTAAACACGAGACAGTTCTTTTAAAAGAAGCAACAGCGGCTTTGGCCGTGAAGTCGGATGGTACATATGTGGATGCCACTTTGGGACGCGGAGGCCATACCCGCCAGATTATAAATCAGCTTACGAATGGGCGTCTGATTGCCTTTGATCAAGACGAAGCAGCCATCGCCGCGGTCAAGCGTCAGTTTGGGACGTTACCGCCGCAGCTAACGCTGGTTCACCGAAACTTTCGGGATTTAAGCGCAGCCTTGGCTGATTTGGACATTAGGCAGGTTGATGGGGTTTTGTACGATCTTGGCGTATCTTCGCCGCAATTTGACGATTCAAAGCGTGGTTTTTCTTATCGTTTCGATGCACCGCTTGATATGCGGATGGATCAGCGGCAAACGCTTGATGCCAAAACGATTGTCAATGAATGGCCGTATGCTGAATTGGTTCGGATCTTTTCGCGCTATGGTGAGGAGCATTTTTCTAAGCAGATTGCGCGTCGAATTGAGCAAGCTCGTGCCCAAGCGCCGATTACAACCACTTTCCAGCTTGTTGAGTTGATCAAGGCAGGAATTCCGGCTAAAGCAAGGCGAACAGGTGGCCATCCGGCTAAAAAAGTCTTTCAGGCTATCCGAATCGCGGTTAATGATGAATTATCCGCGCTAGAAGCTTCTTTGGAACAGGCACTCAAGCTGATTAACGTTGGGGGACGCATCAGTGTCATTACCTTCCAGTCATTAGAAGACCGGCTGGTGAAAACCATGTTTAAAGAAGTGTCAACCGTCCAAGATGTTCCGCGCGGGTTGCCGGTGGTGCCGGAAGCTGCTCAACCACATTACCAGTTAGTCAATCGTAAACCGATTTTACCGAGTGCGGCCGAGCTGGCTGAAAACCATCGTGCCCACAGCGCCAAACTCAGGGTGATCGAAAAAATTCGCAATTAGGGGGGTTCCATATATGCTTGAGAGTACAGCAAGGCCTTTAGTGCAACAACCGGCACCGAAACCGGTACATAAATCAGCTCCTGCACCCGCACCGCACACACATATTGCTTTTAGCGGGTTCGAGAAAACGATGATGTTTGCCTGTGGCGTTTTAGCAACAGTTGTTTGTGTCGTTTGTTTGTTCATGCAAAATCGCTTGAGCAACACGCAACGCCAGTATGAAGATTTACAGGCGCAAATTATGAAGCAATCGCAAGCCACGGCGAATCTCAAGCAAGAAATTGGCGAACTCTCCAACTCCGAACGACTTGATGCCTTTGCTAAGGCCCATGGATTTAAAGTCATTAACGGCAATATAAGGCGTGTTGATAATCAATGAAAATTTTCAAATCGAAACGATCAACGAATGCACATCCAGCCCGCAACCGTAAATTTTTCGGTATTGGGCTGATCGGGTTTACGCTTCTGGTACTCGGTGGGTTCGTTCTTCGTTTTTCTTTTGTTGCGACCATTGGCGAAGTGGATTCAAATAATCTGGCGAAGCAGCGGCAAAAGCAGTATCAGACCGACACCGTTTTGCAAGCGCAGCGGGGTGCTATTTTGGATCGTAGTGGTAATGTGATCGCCGAAGATTCAAATACGTATACCATTTATGCCATCCTCGATAAGCAAAACAAAAATGGCGATAAGCCTGATTATGTCACCAACAAAGCTAAAACGGCCAAAATACTGAGTCGTTATTTGGCGATTGGTGAAGATAAAGTTTTAGCACGTTTAAATCCAAGTAAGAATCTTTTCCAAGTCGAGTTTGGTCGGCCAGGGACGAAATTAAGTTTGGCGATCAAAAAACAAATCGAAGCTGAGAAATTGCCGGGGATTCATTTTCGCGAAACCCCATCGCGGCTTTATCCTAATGGTGTGTTTGCCAGTCATGTGATTGGGTTGGCACAAGCGCAGGATAATGGCGGCGGTTTGACCGGGGTGATGGGGTTAGAGAAACAATTTAATACCGTTTTAACCGGCACCAATGGCTATCGGCGAAGTGAAACAGATGCATATGGATATAAACTGCCTAATGCCAAGACCAAAGCCAAGGCCCCAGTGAATGGCGGCAGTGTCTATACAACGCTTGATAGTGGCCTTCAAGCTTATTTGGAAACTCTTATGACAGACGTTCAAACCAAATATGAACCTAAAGGCATGACGGCGGTTTTGATGAATGCCAAGACCGGACGTATTTTAGCTGCCACACAGCGTCCAACGTTTGATGCTTCGACTGGCGAAGGATTAGGCGATATGTGGCGGGATTCTTTGGTTGAGGATAATTATGAGCCGGGATCGGTAATGAAGATCATGACCTTGGCTGCTGCTATTCAAAGCGGTAAGTATCACCCCAATGAATATTTCCAGTCCGGATCGGTTAAGCTTGATGGCGGCACGGTTAACGATTGGCGGACAGGCGGCTGGGGATCCATTCCGCTGAGCAAAGCGTTTCCGTTATCGAGTAATGTCGGCATGGTTAAGATCGAACAGGAAATGGGTGCCGGCATTTGGAAGAGTTATTTGGATAAATTTAAATTTGGCCAAAAAACCGGCATTACGTTACCGGGAGAAACAAGTGGCCGGATTAGTTTTCAACGTCCATTGGATCAGGCTATCACCGCCTTTGGTCAAGGCATTGAAGTCAATGTGATGCAAATGATGCAGGCAATCAGTGCGGTGGCAAATGATGGCAAGATGCTTAAGCCGCAGATTGTATCCAAGGTGGTTAACAAGAACGGTAAAGCCACTGTTTATAAGCCGGAAGTGGTGGGTCAGCCGATCTCAAAGGAAACGGCAGCTCAGGTTATTGATGCCATGCGTCACGTGGTTAATGACGAAGACGGAACCGGGGTGGCTTATAAAATGCCGGGTGTTGACTTAGCCGTTAAAACCGGGACCGGTCAGATTGCTAGTGCTCAAGGCGGCTATTTAACCGGGGATTCCAATTACACGTTTAGCGTTGCCGGAATTGCGCCGGCCTCCAATTCAAAGTATGTCTTATACGTTGCGATGAAACAGCCACAGAAGATGACGGAACCAGCAGAATCAATCTTGGCAAGCATCTTCAAGCCGATGATGCAACGGGCTTTGGACACGACAGCGAATAGCACGGTGTCAGGTGAAACCAACACTGCTGAAGTGCCTGCTGTCACCAATGCGGCATTGGCGAGTGCACAGGATACCGTTAAAAAGGCCGGATTTGACGTAGCAACGATCGGAACCGGGAATAAAATCGTCCAACAGTTGCCAGCAAGCGGAACCAAAGCATTGCGGGATTCACGGGTGTTACTTTTGACGAATGGTGCCATGACGATGCCTGATCTCACTGGTTGGTCGAAATCCGATGTGTTAAAATTTGTACAATTGACCGGCAAGAAATTTAAGCTTGTCGGTGATGGCTTCGTTGTTCGGCAAAGTATTGCTAAAGGCACCTTATTAGGTAATGCCAGCGGGACAATCGAGTTTAAACAACAATAGAATTGGGGATAGTCATGCAACTTGCTCAAATGCTCATTCCAATGGTTTCGGCATTTGCCATTACCATTATGTTTATGCCGCTTTTTATCGGTTACATGCGGTATAAGAAAGAAGGCCAGGTGATTCGTGAAGAAGGACCAAGCTGGCACGAAAAGAAATCAGGCACCCCAACGATGGGCGGCTTGATATTCATTGCTGCGATCATCATCTCGGCTATTTGGGTCAGCATTTGGCAGCACCAACTAACGCTGAGTGTCTGGATTTCCTTATTTATTTTGGTTCTTTATGGCTTGTTAGGATTTTATGATGATTTCCAGAAATTGGTGCACCATCGTAATGAAGGCTTGAAGGCGTGGCAAAAATTAGCCGGTCAGATTTTTGGCGCTGTCATTTTTCTGATCGCTTATTTTCACGAAGGCTTTGATCATACGTTATGGGTTCCGGTTTTAGGTAATGTCAATGCCACGTGGTTTTATGTGATATTCGTTGTTTTTTGGCTCGTTGGTTTTAGTAATGCGGTTAATCTGACAGATGGTTTGGATGGCTTGGTTGCCGGACAGACGACCATTTCGTTTGCAACGTATGCAGTGATTGCGGTTCGTGAAGGCCGCGTTGACGTGTTGATTATTTGTCTGGTGACTGTCGGCGCGATGCTTGGATTTTTGATGTTCAATCATAAACCGGCCCAGATTTTCATGGGCGACCTGGGATCCTTAGCATTAGGCGGGATGCTGGCAGTTGTTGCCATTTTGCTTCATCGAGAATGGTCGTTATTATTGATCGGGATCATCTATGTGATTGAAACAGCCAGTGTGATCTTGCAGGTTGCTTCATTCAAATTAACCGGCAAGCGAATCTTCCTCATGTCGCCTATTCATCATCATTTTGAAATGAAAGGCTGGTCCGAGTGGCAGATTGACTTGACCTTCTGGCTGGTTGGACTGATCGCAAGCTGTGTTTATCTGGTATTTTTCCTATAAAATCAAGCTATAAAAAGAAGGAACGATTGTGAAAAACATTTCGGATTATCGTAATAAAAAGGTGCTTGTATTGGGACTGGCAAAAAGCGGCGTCAATGCAGCGCGCTTACTACATAAATTAGGGGCTTTGGTAACCGTCAACGATAAGAAGCAGTTCGATGACAACAAAGAGGCTCAGGAGTTGTTGGCAGACGGGATGCGCGTGATTACCGGACGCCATCCAGTTGAATTGTTAGATGAGCATTTTGAGTTGATGGTCAAAAACCCGGGTATTCCATACAGCAATCCGATGGTTCAGCGCGCGCAAGAATTGGGCCTGCCGATTATTACTGAGCCGGAGCTAGCTTTTCAGGTATCCGAAGCAGAGTGGATCGGCATTACCGGGACGAATGGCAAGACAACGACGACCACGCTGATCGGGTTAATGTTAAACCAACAGTGGCCTCACCATGCGTTTGATGCTGGGAACATCGGCATTCCGGTCAGTCAGGTGGCACAAAAAGCAGGTAAAGAAGACACTATTGTTGCTGAGCTATCTAGTTTTCAACTCTGCGGCATTAAGACCTTGCATCCCCATATCGCAGTGTTAACGAATATCTATGAGGCTCATTTGGACTGGCATGGCAACCGCGCTAATTACGTTGCGGCGAAAATGCGCATTACGATGAATCAAACGCCGGATGATTACTTTATCATGAACTGGGATCTTCCCGAAATGCACCAGTTAGCAAAGCAAAGTCAAGCCCAGATTGTCCCGTTTTCGCGCAAACAGGCCGCTGGTGCACGGGCTTCGTTAATTGATGGCTGGTTGACGTTCGATGGTGACAAGATTATGCCTGCCAGTGACCTGCAGATTCCGGGGTTGCACAATATCGAAAACGCCTTGGCTGCCATTGCCGCGGCCAAACTGAAAGGTGTGAGTGATGACGCAATTCGTGAGGTACTGCGGACTTTTTCTGGCGTTAAACACCGAATTCAATATTTGGAAACGATCAATGGGCGTCGGGTATACAATGACTCCAAGGCAACCAATGTCGAGGCGGCAACCGTAGCCTTGAATGCATTCCAGCAACCAATTGTTTGGTTGGCAGGCGGGCTTGATCGTGGTTTGCCGATGGATGCTTTAACCCCGCTCGTTAAGAAGCACGTCAAAAGCATGGTCGTATTCGGTCAAACCGCATCATTAATGGCAAAAATTGCTAAAGATGCCGGTGTCCCGGTTCAAAAAACCGAGAATGTCATGACGGCGGTTCCATTGGCCTATGAAGCCAGCCGCCCCGGCGATGTGATTTTGCTTTCGCCAGCAGCAGCAAGTTGGGATCAGTATCCTAACTTTGAAGTGCGCGGCGATGATTTCATCAAGGCGGTTCATAGCCTACAGCAAAATCTTGAAAGCGAGGGTCATTAAATGCGGCTGGTTATTTCTGGTGGCGGTACCGGCGGCCACATTTATCCGGCTTTAGCTTTGATTGAAGCCCTAAAAGCAGAAGGCAAACTTGATGATGTTTTGTACGTGGGCACGCAAAGAGGCTTGGAAAGTCGGATCGTACCGGCAACCGGCTTGAAGTTTGCAACCCTGGACTTGCAAGGCTTTAAGCGCAGCCTTTCGTTAAGCAATGTGACAACGGTCAAAAAGTTTATCGGCAGTCTCGGTCAAGCCAAAAAGTTATTGCGAGATTTTAAGCCTGATATTGTCGTGGGGACTGGCGGTTATGTTTCAGGGGCCATTTTATATGCTGCGGCACGGTTGCATATTCCCACGGTGATCCATGAGTCCAATTCGGTTGCTGGGGTGACGAATAAGTTTTTAAGCCATTTTGTCGATCGAGTGGCGATTGTCTTTCCGGAAGTTGCATCCTCATTTCCGGCTAAGAAAGTCGTTGTCACCGGTAATCCGCGGGCACAACAGGTTGCCGGCTTAAAGCCCAATGACCGGCTTAAAGATTTTGGACTGGATCCGCATAAACGAACACTTTTGATCTTTGGCGGTTCGCGCGGTGCCCCTAAAATTAATGCGGCAGCTGTTGCGGCGTTGCCTGTTTGGGCTAAGGCAGACTTTCAAGTGTTATTTGCAACTGGGCGCAGTCACTATGACGCCATTAATGCGGGCTTGCCAGCGTTACCGGCATCTATTAAGGTCGTTCCGTACATTGATGACATGCCATCGATTTTACCGGACATCGGTTTGTTGATTAGTCGCGCCGGTGCAACCACACTTGCTGAAATTACAGCACTGGGGATCCCGGCAATTCTCATTCCCAGCCCGAATGTGACCCACCACCATCAGTACCTGAATGCACAAAGCCTAACCAAAAAAGGTGCGGCATTAACCATTACCGAACCAGAATTGAATCAGAATTTTCCCCAGCGCGTTGTGACTTTGATGGAAGATGATGCAAAACGCGCTGCAATGGCACAGGCATCCAAAAGACTGGGCGTGCCTGATGCAAGTGATCAATTGATTGCGGTGATGACAACACTACTTACGAAACGTGGGTGATGACTTTGGCTTGGCTCCGAAAAAAAGAACAGCAATCTGATCCGCTGACGCCGTGGCAACAATACCAGGCACGCCAGCAGCAGACGCCGCGTCATGATCGGCGCCAAAAACCGAAGTTGGATGTTAATCTCCCGAAGATCCAGACGTTGCGGCGCCGTAAACTCGTGAAGAACCTTGTTTTGATTCTGCTCCCCCTGCTGCTATTGCTGGGGGTTTTTGGCTATTTTGCCAGCCCGCTATCCAAAGTCGGACTTGTGAGTGTTCAAGGCGTGACAACGGTTCCGGATCAGCAGGTCATCAACGCGACTAAATTATCAGACGATGACTTGATGTTGAGTGTGGCATTTCATAAAAATGCCATTGCGCAGCGGGTGCAGAAATCTTTACCAGAAATTAAAACAGCCAGCCTGACGATCAAGGGATTCAATCGTATTATTATTAAAACCAGCGAATATCAGACGGTCGGGTATGTTTATCAAAAACACGCGTACCACAAGATTCTGGTTACGGGGGAAGTGTTAGCCGCCGGAACCCAAACGCCAGTCACGACTTATCCGGTTTTTTCCGGGTTTACAGCCAAAGAGTTACCACAAATGATTACGTTACTTAAACAGTTCCCTGCTGCCATTCGGCGTGATATCTCGGAAATTGACGCCAGTCGCGGGGATGCCAATCCTAACCAGATTGCGCTCAACATGAATGACGGTTATCGCATCATTGCCGATACGCGCACCATTGCCAAGAAAATCAAGTATTATCCGGCGATTGTTTCACAGGTTAAGCAAAAAGGCGTGGTTGATTTGGAAGTGGGAGCATTTTGGCGACCGTATTCTAGTAGCGAAAAGTCGTCAAATGACTGATTTTGTAAGGATCGTTTTCTCATCAGAAAATGAGTGTGTTACACTGATGATGGCACCGTTTTAATATGAAAATTGAGTTAATTAAAAAGTTACACAAGGAGGTTCCCGATACATGGATAATCAAGGTATTTACGTTGGACTTGATATCGGAACCACCTCAATAAAAGTCATTGTTGCCGAAGCAGTACAGGGACAAATGAATGTTATTGGTGTGGGAAGTCAGCGGTCTGAAGGCGTGAGTCGTGGGGTGATCGTTGATATCGATAAGGCAGTCGCAGTGGTTCAAGCGGCCGTTGCCCAAGCTGAAGACAAGGCAAATATCAAGATCGATCGGGTTGTAGCTGGCATCCCTGCTAATATGCTGCAGATTGAACAGGTTTCGGGGATGATTGCGGTCGGCGAGGAAAACAAAGAAATTTCCGATAAAGACGTGCGCAGTGTTGCTGCGGCAGCATTAGTGCGTAATCTACCGCCTGAGCGTGAAACATTATCGCTGGTTCCAACCGAATTTATCGTTGATGGCTTTGATGACATTAAAGATCCACGTGGGATGTTGGGTGTTCGGCTGGAGATGCGCGGTATTATGCTGACAGTTCCTAAAACTGTGATTCATAATACCAAAAAGGCCATCGAAAAAGCCGGCTTGCGAGTTGGCGGCTTGGTTATTTCACCACTGGCTATTGGCCGGCTTGCGTTAACGGATGGCGAGCAGGACTTTGGCACCGTCTTGATTGATATGGGTGGCGGTCAAAGCACGGCAGCAGTGATTCATGACCGTAAGCTCAAGTTCACTTCGGTGGATCAAGAAGGCGGGGAATACATCACCAAAGACATTTCCGTGGTGTTGAATACCAGTTTTACCGATGCCGAGAAATTGAAGCGCGAGTATGGAAATGCGGATTCTCTGGCTACCAGTGAAGATGAGACTTTTCCGGTTACGGTTGTCGGCAAGCATGATCCGGCCATGATTTCGGAAAAATATCTGTCTGAAATTATCGAAGCGCGGGTTGCTCAGATATTCAAGCGACTCAAGAAGGCACTGGATGCGGTTAATGCGCTTGAGTTGCCGGGTGGGATTGTCATTACCGGCGGCACCACCGCACTGCCGGGTGTCACCGAGTTAGCCCAGGACATTTTAGAGCGACCGGTTAAACGGTTTATTCCGGAAGATATGGGCCTGCGCCATCCGTCATTTACTGAAGGGTTAGCGCTCATCAAGTACGCCGCTGAAATGACGGATATTGAAATGCTTGTTTCAAGCGTTTTGCCAACACCGTTTATGGTTGATGGGGCGCAAATGCCAACGCAACCGGCACGGCCGCAACAAGAAACCCCGGCGGCACCGGAGAATCAACGTTCTGCCAAGCGCAAACCTGATAAACAACCCGAAAAAGCAAAATCTAAGGAACCATCTCCTTTACGCCGGTTCTTTGGTAATTTCTTTGAATAAATCTCGATCCTAGGAGGAACACGAATGGATTTTCAAATGGACGCACAAAGTGAAAAAGGTGCCAACATCAAAGTAATCGGTGTCGGCGGTGCAGGCGGTAATGCCATTAATCGCATGATTGCAGAAGATGTCAAAGGCGTTGAATTTATCGCTGCCAATACCGATTTGCAAGCATTGAATGCCAGCAACGCAGAAACCAAGATCCAGCTCGGACCGAAATTGACGCGCGGCTTGGGCGCTGGTTCCAACCCGGAGATTGGGCAAAAGGCGGCTGAAGAAAGTGAAGAGGCGATTGGGGCAGCATTGCAAGGTGCCGACATGATTTTTGTGACTGCCGGGATGGGCGGCGGCTCCGGAACCGGGGCAGCGCCAATTGTGGCCAAAATTGCCAAAGATCAAGGTGCGCTGACCGTTGGGGTTGTTACCCGCCCATTTACGTTTGAAGGCCCTAAGCGTGCTAAAAACGCCACTGAGGGGATTGCTCAGTTAAAAGAGCATGTGGATACCTTGGTGATTATTGCCAACAATCGTTTATTAGAAATTGTCGACAAAAAAACGCCGATGCTGGAAGCCTTCCATGCTGCGGATAATGTTTTACGGCAAGGGGTTCAAGGTATCTCGGATCTGATTACAAGTCCAGGCTACGTTAACCTTGATTTTGCCGATGTAAAAACGGTTATGGCTAATCAAGGATCGGCGCTGATGGGGATCGGCAGTGCAACTGGTGAAAATCGCACCGTTGAAGCGACTAAAAAAGCGATTTCCAGCCCACTTCTGGAAGTTAATATCAGTGGGGCTAAGCAGGTGCTGCTTAACATTACCGGCGGCCCGGATCTCAGCTTGTTTGAGGCGCAGGATGCTTCACAAATCGTTGCGGATGCAGCTAAAGATGATGTCAATATTATCTTTGGGACTTCCATCAATGAAGAGCTCGGAGATGAAGTGGTGGTAACCGTGATCGCCACTGGTATCGAAGAAGAAGACCAGCGCCGCGAAACAACGCGCCGGCCAGCCGCTGCCAATCGTAACACTGATCAGACCCAGTCAAACGGGTCGTATCGGCCAACATTCGGCGGGCATGAACAGTCTGCCGATCAAGCCCCTAAAAATGATGATCCGTTTGGTAATTGGGATTTGCGGCGGGAACCAAGCAAGCGCCAGACCCCGAGTGCAGATGATATGAACAACGTTAAGAAGAAAGATTTTGATATTTTCGAGAATCAAACCAATGCAGACGATGCAGGAAGCGATGATCAGCCGCCATTCTTTAAACAACGGCGGCGTCAGTAGTCAGGAGGTCATGAAACATGGCGTTTGGAAAGTTAGGGGAAAAATTCAACAATTTCTTTGCCATGGATGACGAAGATGAATATCAGGACCAAGAAGACGAACAAACGCAGGCTGCACCTAAGGAACCTTCAAATCATGGCCAGTATCGTAGCAACAAAGTCGTATCAATGAATAGTCCGGTTGGTAAAACTGCCAAAATCGTTGTGTATGAACCGCGGATTTATTCAGATGCCAAAGAGATTGGTTCGCATTTACTGAACAATCGCGCGGTCGTCATTAACTTTGATCGAATTGAGGCCGATGATGCACGGCGGATTGTTGATTTCTTAACTGGGACTGTTTTTGCGATTAATGGTGAGATTAAGCGGATTGGTGAGTCGATTTTCTTAGTCACGCCAGCCAATTTTGAAATTGATGGTTCATTGGCTAGTACCATTGATTCCGATGGTTTGAATCTCTCATCGCAACCATAAACGAGGTGTCAAGTGTTTAATTTTCTTTATGCATTATTTCGAGTCGGCGATTGGGCGATTTATTTATACATGATCATGGTATTTATTTATATCCTGATTTCATGGTTTCCAAACGCTCAAGGAACCGCCATTGACCGTTTGTTAGGCCGGTGGGTTGATCCGTTTCTGAGTATCTTTCGCCGTATCATTCCTGCTATTGGTGGACTTGATCTTTCGCCAATCCTGGCGTTCTTCGTGCTTTCGCTGATTAAGTTTGGATGGTCGCGGTTGTTTCTGATACTTGTTCAAATAATTGGGTGACAAGCATGGATGCCATCTATCAACATTTTCGCAAAGATGAAGCAGCATTGATTGATCATTTTGCAGAATTAATCGAAACTGCGCGGACTGAGTATCGGGCAGTATTAACCGATTTTACCGATCCTAGGCAGCGGTTGATTGCTGCGAGCCTGATCAATGCACATGATGATATGAAGTTGGTACATTTCGGCGGGTATCCGCATGCTGAACGGCAACGGCTGATTTTTGCACCGGACTACTTTGCCGCTCAGCCAGCTGATTTTGATATTCGGCTTTTACAAGTGGTGTATCCCGAAAAGTTTGCCGAAATGCATCACAGTACGATTCAAGGAACATTGTTAAATGCCGGGCTTGATCGGGATGTTTTCGGCGATATTGTGACGGATGGGCGTACCTGGCAGTTTTTTGTTGCCGCGCATATGGAAGATTGGGTGATGAGTAATATCACCAAGATCGGGCGTGTCGGGGTTCATTTTACGGACTATCCGTTAGCCGCTGCCGTTACGCCTGAAAATGACTGGGAATCCATCAGCTTTTCAGTTAGTGCACTGAGGTTGGATGCCATCGTGGCCCACGGTTTCAATATGTCACGGCAGCGGGCCAAGATGCTAATTCAGGCGGGAAAAGTCCGGCTGAACTTTGGCGAAAACGATGCACCTGACGCTGAGGTCGCCACTTCTGATATTATTTCAGTACGTGGATTTGGACGATTGCGACTAGATGCGATACTTGGTGAAAGCAAAAAAGGTAAATTGCGTGTCTCTGCTGCCGTGATTCATAAGTAAACCGTATCGTAGGCGGTTCAATGCGCTTGGTTTATCGATAGCGGCAACTTTTTAACAGGTTGCAGCAATCAGCGCCTGATGAGGGACGTATCAATAAGCTAAAGTACGTTCATGATCACGCGTATGCCGGCCTGACAAGCGGTTGGCGCACGTTCACTAGAGGAGGAGGACTATTTATGGCTTTAAGTCCACTGGACATTCACAATAAAGAATTTAGCAGCAAGATGCGAGGTTATGACAAGGATGAGGTCAATGATTTTCTTGCGCAGATCGTTAAGGATTATAGTAGCCTGATCAAGGATAATGAGGGGCTTAAGAAGGAATTAGCGGATGCAAAAGAAAAGGTCCGTTACTTCACCGATATGAAAGAAGCCTTGAATCAGTCAATCATTGTGGCTCAAGAAAGCGCTGAAAAGGTGAAGAACAGTGCGCATCAAGAAGCCGATTTGATCAAGCAGCAGGCGCAACAAGATGCTCAGGGGATCCTCAACCGTGCTAAGGCTGATGCTGATCAGAAAGTCCACCAAGCCCAGGCGCAAACCGAGCAGACGTTGCATGATGCCGAACTTAAGCGTCAGAACATTTCTGTTCAAACAGAGGATTTGAAACGCCAGAGCCGGGTTTTCCGTCAGCGGTTACAGGTTATGCTGGAATCGCAGTTGGAAGTTGTGAAAAGTCCGGAATGGAAAGAATTACTGTCCAGTTCTCCTGAAGCTGCAGATACCACGGATCCAAGTCAAGAAGCACTTGACAATTCGCAGGCTGGTTTCGTAAACTCTAGTGGAGCAGTTTCCGGTGCTGATGCGTATACGGAGATTATTTTCCCAGATGACCAAAGTGCAACATCCGAGTCGGCAACTGCAACGCCGGCACCGGCGGATTCGGAGCGTTCCGAATCAGAAGCGTCAACAAGCGCAACCACAAGTGCCGATACCGATGTTACAACTGATCAAAATGCACAATAACGTATGAACACGCGTCATTTGCCGGTCCCCTTTGCAGCGAGTCAGGAATAGGTGTGAGCCTGATAAGTACCGCTGAATGATATCAGTTCGCAGTTGTCTCGCCGAATAACTAAGCGAGACCGGTTGATCACCGTTAAGCAATCACTGAGGGGGACTTGTTCCCTGAAGTTAGGTGGTACCACGTTTGCTCGTCCTAATATAGGGCGGGCTTTTTTCATTCAATTAACAAAGGAGCGGGACACGTGAAAATTAAAGATACGTTGAACATGGGCAAGACGACTTTTCCAATGCGAGCAGGCTTGCCTAAAAATGAACCGATTTGGCAAAAAAAGTGGGATGAAGACCACGTTTACGAGCAACGGCAGAAATTAAATGAAGGCAAGCCGACGTTTATGCTGCATGATGGCCCACCGTTTGCCAACGGAAATATTCATATGGGGCATGCGCTTAATAAAATCAGTAAGGATATTATCGTTCGGTATAAGTCGATGAATGGCTTCCGGGCACCTTATGTTCCTGGCTGGGATACGCACGGTTTGCCAATTGAACAACAGTTGGCCAAACAAGGCGTTAAACGCAAGGAAATGTCAATGACCGACTATCGCGAGTTATGCCGGCAGTTTGCGATGAAGGAAATTGATAAGCAACGGACTGATTTCAAGCGGCTTGGCGTCATGGGTGACTGGGAACATCCGTATATTACGTTACAACATGCTTATGAAGCCAGTGAAATTCGGGTCTTTGGTGCCATGGCGAAGAAAGGTTACATCTATCATGGCTTAAAGCCGGTTTATTGGTCATGGTCATCCGAATCGACGCTAGCCGAAGCTGAGATTGAGTATCATGATGACAAATCACCTTCGATTTATGTTGCCTTTCCGGTGGTTGATGGCAAAGGAATCCTGGATCAAGATACGTCACTTGTTATTTGGACAACAACGCCTTGGACCATTCCTGCCAACTACGGCATTGCAGTCAATCCGCGCTTCGATTACGTCCAGGTGCAAGTTGGCGAGCATAAGTATGTCGTTGCTGCCGAGTTGCTTGATCGGGTAGCTGAAGAAGTCGGCTGGGAACAACCTAAGATTTTAAAGACTTTTAAAGGCACTGAAATGGATAAGATGACAGCCAAGCATCCGTTGTATGATCGGACAAGTCTAGTGATGAATGCGGATCATGTTACGCTTGATGCCGGGACTGGCTTGGTTCATACTGCCCCTGGTCATGGGGAAGACGACTATAAGGTCGGAATGAAATATGGCTTGCCGGTTATTTCAGTGGTTGATGCCAAAGGGTACCTGAATGAAAATGCCCCTGGTTTTGAAGGCGTCTTCTATGATGATGCCAACAAACTCGTCACGAAAGCTTTGGACGAAAAAGGCGCCTTGCTGAAGTTGGACTTCTTCACCCATAGTTATCCGCATGATTGGCGCACCAAAAAGCCGGTTATTTTCCGCGCCACTACCCAATGGTTTGCATCAATTGAGGCCTTTCGTGATCAGATTTTGAAGGCCATTGATACTGTTGACTTTAAACCGAGTTGGGGCAAAACGCGGCTGTACAATATGATTCGTGATCGCGGCGATTGGGTCATTTCCCGCCAGCGCGCATGGGGCGTCCCATTACCGATTTTCTATGCAGAAGACGGTGAGCCGATTATTGAAGAAGCAACGATCAATCATGTAGCGGATTTGTTTGGTAAATATGGTTCCAATGTCTGGTTTGAACGCGAGGCCAAGGATCTTTTACCTGATGGGTACACCAATCCGCACAGCCCAAATGGCAAGTTCACTAAAGAAAAAGATATTATGGATGTTTGGTTTGACTCAGGTTCATCGCATCAAGCTGTTTTGGCACAACGTCCTGAATTGAGCTTCCCGGCTGACTTATATCTGGAAGGTTCCGATCAATACCGCGGCTGGTTTAACTCCAGCTTGATTACCAGTGTTGCTGCAACCGGAATCGCGCCGTATCGCGGGATTTTGTCACAAGGCTTCACGCTTGATGGCAAAGGCCGGAAGATGAGCAAGAGCTTGGGCAATACGATTGTGCCGTCAACCATTGAAAAGCAGTTTGGCGCTGAGATCATTCGGCTCTGGGTTGCAACTGTTGATTCATCATCTGATGTTCGGGTCTCAGTCGATAATTTCGCTCAGACGTCAGAAGCCTATCGTAAAATCCGCAACACGCTCCGGTTCATGGTTGCCAATACCGGCGATTTCGATCCGGAAAAAGACGTGGTTGCCTATGATCAGCTAGGTTCAGTGGATCGTTATTTGTTGGTTCGGCTTAATCAGGTCATCGCCAAAGTCAAAGAAGCGTATGATGCCTACGACTTTGCTACGGTAGAGAAAACCATCAGCAGTTTCCTGGTCAACGATTTAAGTGCCTTTTATCTCGATGTTGCCAAGGATGTGGTATACATTGAAGCTGCAAACGATCCTAAACGTCGCAGCATGCAAACGGTTATGTACACCGCATTGCTGGACTTGACCAAGTTGTTGACGCCGATCCTGCCGCATACTGCCGAAGAAGTTTGGCCGTATCTTAAGCAGAAACAAGCATACGCAGCGTTATCCGACATGCCAGATGTGACCCACTTTGCTGATGAGGATCAGCTCTTAGATATCTGGGCAGCGTTTATGGATTTTCGTTCCGAAGTTCAAAAAGCCTTGGAAGTTGCCCGTGACAACAAGGTAATTGGTAAGTCCATGGAGGCAGCGGTAACAGTTTACCCAACGGAGCCGGTACGCGACATGCTCGATGATGTTGAAGCCAATGTGATGCAATTGCTGATTACCAGTCACTTTGAAGTAGCGCCACTTGAGGCGAAGGCGCCGGAAAATGCCGAACATTTTGAGGATATGGCTGTTGTCGTTGAACATGCCAAAGGAACGGTTTGCCCACGTTGCCGGATGGTACGAACCGATATCGGCACAGATCCCAAATTGCCGGAATTATGCAGTCGGTGTGCCGCGATTGTTGAAGCTAATTATCCTGAAGCGGCAGCAAACGGATTTGATAAGTAAGCGGAGGCTATGATGCAAGGACGGGTCAAAAATTTCAACGTCGATAAAGGCTATGGGTTTATTGAAGCTGAAGGGCAGCCTGACATTTTTGTCCACTTTTCGGCGATCAATGAGTCTGGATTTAAAAGTCTGACGCCCGGTGAACAAGTCGATTTTGTCATTGTCGAAGGTCCGCGGGGTCCGCAAGCAGCAAATGTCACGATCCATCACGAACCCGACACTGAGGATCATGCATAAATTCTCGTTCAATCGTGTGACGTGATTCATTAAAAGCAATCCGAACAGTCTGTCTTTGGGTGACAAGCTAGTAATGCTTCCTAGCAAGTACGTCTGTGGCTGTCAGGATTGCTTTTTAATGTTGACGACTCAAGTTTATAGGACAATAAGAAAACCGCGATCAGTGCGTTGATCGCGGTTTTTGTATACATGCTGCTTTTTATTTGGTGATGCTGGGTAGGTTACTTGTTAACTTCTTCAATCTTACCGTCATAAGTCCGAGCAACGGTCATCTTGGTGATTGGAATATAGCCTAACTTTGGAACCAGGGTCTTTTGAACGTTCTTGGACTGGATATAGTTGATAAATGCGGCAGTCGATGCATTCGGCTTGCCTTTGGTGTACATGTGTTCGTAAGCCCAAATCTTCCAGGTGTTTGTTGTAACGTTCTTATCAGTTGGTTGTACTTTATCCAGTGCCAGCTTTTGGACGCCATCTTTAATTGCCGAGAAGGCTAGATAGCTAATAGCACCGGGAGTTGAGGAGACCATCTGATAAACGGTACCGCTAGAATCCTGTTCCTGACTGGTCTTGACTTTATCGGTCTTGATCCCGAACTGTTCGAAGGTTGCCCGGGTACCTGAACCTTGCGCACGATTGATCAGAACAATTTGCTGATCTTTGCCGCCGACGTCTTTCCAGTTCGTAATCTTGCCTTGGAAGATATCGATCAATTGCTGGGTTGAGATGTTCTTAACCCCTGCATCTTTGTTGACCACCGGCGCAATGGCAACGACCGCTACCTGGTGATCCACCAGATCATCGGCCTTCAAGTCTTTCTTTTCTTGAGCGAAAATATCCGAGTTACCGATCGTGACCGATCCGGCTGCCACTTGGCTTAAGCCGGCACCGGAACCACCGCCTTGGACAGTGATCTCCGCCTTTGGATTATCTGTCTGATATTGTTTCGCGGCCTGTTCCACCAGCGGTTGTAAGGCAGTGGATCCGACCGCTAGAATTTTGCTTTGTTTTGCCGGTGCTGAACTGGATGAACTTGAACTGCTGGCGGATTTTGACCCGCAACCCGTTAATACCAAAGTGGCAGTTAAGGCCACGGTCAAACCGACTAACAATTTCGAATGCTTCATTACTTTTCCCTCCAATACTTGAATAACTTTAGGATACGATTTGTGTGTAAAGACTTGACCACTTTGATGTAAATAATGCGTTTTGCTTTTGTAAATATGTTCAACAGTCCTTTGAAAAAGTAACCAAAGTCGGCGTATAATGACTCAGTTAGGCGTTATTAAAGGAGCGGAAAATGTGAAAAATTACATTGAGGATCAAAAAGTTCAGAAAAACCGGTGGTGGATCATCACGGCAATTGGGATGTTTACCATTATGTCGACATTGGATGGTTCAATTGTCAATATTGCGCTGCCGGTCATGAGTCGCGATTTAAACATTCCAATGAATCAAGCGGAATGGGTTGTTTCCATTTATTTGATGATGATCTGCGGCTTGTTGCTGTTCTTTGGCAAACTTGGCGATTCGATCGGTAAAATCAAAGTATTTCGAATTGGCATGGTTTTGTTTTTAATCGGCTCGCTTTTTGCTGGTTTCAATAATAGTTTGGCGTTATTACTGGCGGCGCGAATTGTGCAGGCGACCGGTGCTTCTATGACCATGGCCAATAATAACGGCATCGTGACGGAAATTTTCCCGATGAATGAACGTGGCAAGGCGCTGGGATTGATTGGTTCATTTGTTTCGATCGGCGCCATTGCCGGACCCGGAATCGGCGGCCTGATTCTTGGTCAACTGCCATGGGGTTATATTTTCTGGATTAATATTCCAATTGGGATTGTTGCACTTATTCTGGGAACAGTCGTCTTGCCAAAAGATTTGCCAAGTAAGCGGGTGCCAATCGATTGGTCAGGATTTATTAGTTTTCTGGCGTTCATTCTCACGCTTTTTATGGGGATCTTTTTGGGTCAGGAACGCGGATTTACTGACCCGCTGATTCTTGGGTTATTTGTAATCGCCGTGATTGCGTTGGCTGCATTTGTACAAATTGAACGACACAAAAATGATCCTTTGGTTAGTTTTAAATTATTCAGTAACAGCGCGTTTACACTGAGCTTGTTGTCGGCATTCTTCATTTTCGTAACCAACTTCTTTTTTAACGTGATTTCGCCGTTTTATTTGCAAAATGCGCGTGGGTTATCACCGGAAAAAGCCGGGTACTTGTTGATGATTTTTCCGATTGTGCAGGTTATTGTGGCACCTGTAGCCGGTTCAATTGCGGATCGGATCGGACCTTATCGAATTACCATGGTCGGCTTGTTGTTTATTGTTGGCAGTCAGATCGGCTATGCATTGTTTAATTTACAAACGTCTTTTGTTTTTGTCGCGTTGATGATCGGCTTGGTTGGTTTTGGTAATGGGTTGTTTCAAGCGCCAAATAATACAGTCGTGATGTCGAGTGTGGCGCCGCGAGATCTTGGAATTGCTGGCGGGATGAATGCCTTGGCACGTAATTTGGGCATGGTTGTCGGCATTTCGAGTGCGACCACGGTGCTATTTTCCTCAATGAGTCATACTGCCGGACGCAAGGTGACGACTTATCTGACGGGTCAGCCGAATGTGTTCATCGCCGGTATGCATGTGTCATTTTGGGTTGCAACTGCCTTATGCTGCCTAGCTCTGGCCTTGACGGGTTATCGGATGTGGCAGATGCGCACACAAACGCAGGCATGAATTCGGTGATGAGAACTGATAATTGCTGAATCGTACAACTATACGCAAAAAGCCCGTGATCATCGTATGATCACAGGCTTTTTTCAAAGTATTGACGCAATTATCAATGGCGACTGAGTAGATTTAACTTAGTGTGGCGTCACGTCTTTGGGATTTTGTTCGTTCATACTGCCGTGCGTGTAGTTTAATAATTGTTGCTTTAATTCGCCTTCCATTTGTACTAACTGCTTTTCGGCATTTTGGCGTTTTAGACGGCCGTCTTGTTGGATCTGCAAGGTTTGTTTCAAGGTATCGATAAGATCGTTTTGGGTTTGGGTCAATGTTTCGATATCGACAACGCCGCGTTCATTTTCTTTGGCAGTTTCAATTGAGCTGATTTTCAACATTTCGCTGTTTTTCTTGAGCAGATCATTCGTTGTTTCCGAAACCTGACGTTGGGCGGTTACCGCATTTTTTTGCCGTAAAAGCGTCAGGGCGATGGCCACCTGATTCTTCCATAGCGGAATTGCTGTGTTGACGCTGGCCTGAATTTTTTCTGCCAGTGCTTGATTGGTGTTCTGAATAAGGCGAATCTGCGGTGCTTGCTGAATTGTAATTTGGCGCGCCAACTGTAAGTCATACGCACGTTTTTCCAACCGGCTGGCAAATTGCTTGAGATCATTGACTTGTTGGATCGCCATTTGATCATTAGCGGCTTCTGCGGCTTTGGCTGCTTCGGGAATCGTTTTTTCATTTAACTCCGCGATTTTGAGATTGGCCGCTTCGATGTAAATATTCAGGGCATCAAAATAGGCTTTATTTTGGTCATAAAGTTCGTCCAAAAGTTTATTGTCATTTAACAGACCTTGTTGTGAAGTCTCAAGGCGATTGGCAATGGTGTCGATTTGCGCGCCAATCTTTTGATACTTAGCCGTAATTTCGTAGATCGAGCGCTTGACACGGCCAAAGATTTTGCGGAAAATATTATTATTTTCTGCTTTTAGCTCATCGGGGTTGGCCTCATTTAAACGTGTCATCAAGCTGGTTAAGGCATCACCGACTGCACCGGTATCCTGACTTTGGACTTTTGTCAGCATATTTTGGGAAAAGACGCCAAGCTGCTTTTGAGCATCGGCACCGTAATTAAGCACGGTTTCACCTTTTGTGACATCAATTTTACTGGCTAAATCCCGTGCTTTGGCTTCCTGTTCCGGATTCAACTTAGGTTTAGCTGTCGTCGCTTCTGGGATGTTTGGCTCGGCAGTGGCGTCTGTTGCTGTGCTGAACGGATCAGCTAATAAATCATCCGTCAAATTGGTTTGTTTATCATCGCTCACGTTGGTCACTCCGTTTCATGAGTTTTTTCGGGTTCAAGGTGTTTTTTAGCTAAGCGCACATCGCTATCGAGATCATCTAAGTCGTCTTTAATGAAGGCTTGGTAATCAGTGCGAATCTTGCCAGCCATATTCGTCATGGTTTCAAAGGCTTTATCAAGCGTTTCATAAGTGTCCGCGGTTTTAACCTCATGATGGGTAATTTGAGCATACTTTTGCATGAGATCCAACAGATTTGGCACTTGTTGATAGACGAAGGTACCCGCATCGGTCAAGCGTTGCGGTGCCTGAACTAGGGCCTCAAAATAAGCGTGGAGTAAATCGACTAAATCAGTGTTTAAGGTTAATGCCCGTAATTTGGGGACTTGTTGGGTTAAGGCTTCAATCGTGCGAATTTGCTCGGCAAGATCGGCCATCGTCTTTCTGAAAAGTTTGATTTCTTCTTCACTTAATCCAGATGCCGCATAGTGTTCCGCCATTTTGGGATCTAAACTTGGCAGACTGGCAGATTTTGGCTTGGGCCGACTCAATTCACCGATAAAGCGGGCAAATGCGAAAACGGCACCGACAAAAATGGCAATGAGCCATCGTCCGGACAAAGCACCTAATACTGCACCCATGGCGGCCCAGAGTATGATTCGCCAAGTGCGAATACGTTTGCTTGTGGCCACGAGATCACTTCCTCTTTCGTTTGAGTTTAGTTTAGCACACCCTTGTACCTTGCCTATCAGCCGTAAGTTGGATATTCGCAAATTTTTTGTTAAGAACAAGCACCAAATTGTCTGCTGGTGTAAGCTGATGACATGGCTAAAAAAACTGATCGTCAATCGGACTTAAGAGCATTGACGAATAACGACACTATTTTAACAGGAGGCGATCATGGTGGAAGAAAAACCAATTGCCCAGCAACGCTTGTTTACCGGTCACTTAGTTGCGGTTGATGAACTGACGGTTAAATTGGATAACCAGCAGACGGCTAAACGTGAGATTGTCCGGGCGCACCCAGCGGCCGGCGTGTTGGCGCTCAAAGATCAGCGCGCCTTATTCGTGAGTCAATTTCGGTCAACAGTCGGGCAGCTGACGTTGGAGATTCCCGCTGGCAAGATTGCGCCAGGCGAGATGCCATTAGCAGCTGCCCAGCGCGAATTAAATGAAGAAACCGGGATGCAGGCGCGCGACTGGCAACCGTTGGCAAGTTATTTTCAGTCACTCGGTTTTTCCGATGCAACCATGGCACTTTTTTTAGCGCGTCACGTCACAACCGCTGAGCATCATTTGGATCAGGATGCAGATGAATTTGTCCAACATCGCTGGTTAACGCTAAGTGAAGCGCAACAGGCAGTTGACGATGGCCAAATCTGTGACAGTAAAACGCTGCTCGCCTTGTTGTATTGGCAGCTGCAGGAGGGGAATTATGGCAGAGGTTAATACACGCAAAGCATACCGTGAGGAGCAGGAAAAAGCGCAACGAGCGGCTCGTGAACGTGAAGCCAAACGGATTGAGGTTGAAAAGGCCTATGCGCGGCAGAAACGGGGAAAGCCTGAAGTAACCGCAGCCCGGTTTGATGACGTCACTTTTCGTAAAGTGAATAGTCTCAAGAAACGTTTGAATTGGGCAATCGGTATTGTTGTCGGTTTGATTGTGATCGTCTTTTTGGTTTTATACTTTGTCTAACTTAGACGCTGATAAGATCAGGAAAGTTTATGATCAGATTCACGACATTAATTTAAAGAAAGAATGAGGCGATTTTTTGATTAAGGTCGGGGTTATTTGTGCGATGGAAGAAGAAATTCGGACGTTACTGGCTAAACAGACTCATCAGCAAGAAACGGTGATTGCCAGCCAGCATTACTTTGAAGGCCAAATAGATGGTGTTGATGTTATTTTGGTACAATCCGGAATTGGCAAGGTACAAGCAGCGATGACGACTGCCTTGCTGTTAGCGACTTTTAAGCCGGATGTTGTTGTCAATACTGGCAGTGCCGGTGGTATCGGTCGCGGTTTGGCGATCGGTGATGTTGTGATTTCAAGCGGTGTGGCTTATCATGATGCGGATGCGACCGCGTTTGGCTATTTGCCGGGGCAGTTGCCACAACAGCCGCAGATTTTTGAAGCCGGCATGAGTTATGTGCGCCAGATTCAAGCTGCTGCGACGGCGACCGGCTTGACGTCAAAAGTCGGCTTGATTGTTTCGGGCGATCAGTTTATTAATGGCAAAGAGGCGATTGCCCGAATTTTGAAAATTTATCCACAAGCGCTTGCCAGTGAGATGGAAGGCGCAGCGGTTGGCCAGGTTGCCAAGGAATTTCACACCCCGTTTGTTGTTATTCGGGCAATGAGCGATGTGGCTGATGAGCAGTCTGGGGTTGATTTCGACAAATTTGTGATCAAAGCAGGGGAGCAAAGTGCTGCGATGTTGTTACAGTTCTTTAGTCATTTGCAACGATCACAGCATAATTAGGAGTGATTGTAATGCAACACATTTATCTCGACAATGCTGCCACCACACCGATGGCTCCTGAAGTCATTCAGACCATGACGGATCAAATGCAACATGATTTTGGCAACGCCAGCTCGACTCACTGGTTTGGCCGGGAAGCTCACACGGTAATGGACAAAAGCCGGAAAGTTTTGGCGGACTCGATTCATGCCCAACCCGGCGAGATTGTGATCACCAGTGGGGCAACCGAAAGTAATAATACCGCTATCACCCAGACGGCACATGCGCATGCGTCATTAGGTAAACACATTATTACCACGGCGATTGAGCATCCCTCTGTGTTACAGCCGTTAAAGGCCCTTGAAAAAGAAGGTTATCGCGTTACCTATTTGCCTGTGGATGAGAACGGGCGTATCCGGTTAGCTGATTTTGATGCCGCGCTGGATGACGACACCATTTTGGTCACCATCATGATGGGTAACAATGAGGTCGGCAGTCGGATGCCGATTAGTGAAATTGGTGCACGGCTGGTTGACCATCAAGCCTGGTTCCACACCGATGCAACGCAGGCGTATGGCTTGCTTGATATTGACGTCAACGCACAACACATTGATATGCTGAGTGTTTCAGCTCACAAGATTAATGGTCCAAAAGGGATTGGCTTTTTGTATCGCGATCCGAAAGTTCAGTTCCCAGCGCTTTTAAAAGGTGGCGAACAGGAGCTCAAACGGCGTGCTGGCACCGAAAATATCGCCGGAATTGCCGGTTTCGCTTCTGCCGTAAAGTTGATTACGCCTGAGGAAAAGGCTAAGCGCCAAAGCAAATATCTCGGCTTTAAGCAACAGATTATGACCGCTCTAGATGATGCAGAGGTGCCATATGCGGTTAATGGCGATATTCGGCCGGACAATGTCAATCATGTGTTCAATTTGTGGTTAAAAGGGATTTCGACTTATGCGCTTCAAACGAATCTGGATTTAGCGGGGATTGCGGTATCTGGCGGATCAGCCTGCACAGCGGGATCACTGGAGCCATCTCATGTTTTGACGGCCATGTTTGGCGGTGATAGTCCGCGTTTGGGTGAATCAATTCGCGTTTCTTTTGGCGGGCAGACGACTGCGGATGATATCCAGGCGTTTATTGATACGCTGCTGCCGATTATTAAACGGTTAACTGCCAAACAAACGAGTCGGTAGCTTTCGGAAAAGTAGGCAGTATCATCTTGAGACTCGTTAGGGCACTGTGAAGCTAAGCGATGGAAAAGAAGACACTTTTCGGGCAATCCCGTGATGTGCTAAACTTATGGGTAGTTAAGCGTGTTCATAATGCACGTGTCTTGCGTTTTACGCTCATATTAACGCGTTCTCCAGCGCAGAAGTCTGCGTGTAAGGACCTCAGGCGTGATGGCCAAAGCCCGGCCATCACGCCTGAGGCCACTTACACTCCGACTTCTACCCGCGCCGGCTCACGCTCACATTAACGCGTTCTCCAGCGCAGAAGTCTGCGTGTAAGGACCTCAGTCGCAATGGCCAAAGCCCGGCCATCACGCCTGAGGCCACTTACACTCCGACTTCTAACCGCGCTGGTTCACGCTCAGGAGGTTTGGTAATCATGGCTTTAGCTTCAACCGGATCGGCTCAAGGGGATCCTAAGACTTATCGAATTGGGTCCAACTTAAAACGATTTACGTTAATTGATTTAGGCTTTGTTCCAACGAAGAATGGTAATTTTCAGCTTCAGCGGTCGTTGGATCCTAATTCACCGTATACAGCGGCGAATAAACTGAAGATGACGGTGGCTAAGACGCTGGACAAGTTTCAGCTTGATGTGACCACAGGCAACGGGCTTAAGGCAATTAACATTTTCAAGAATGACAGCACGAAGGAAAATGTTGAACAATATGAATATTGGATTAACAATTTCATTGAACGTGGTGTGCTCGAGCCTAAATAAGTCTCTTTGAAAATCACGGTAACTTTCCTTTTAAACAAGCGGAGATTACCGTGTTTTTTTGTTGCATGAATCACGGATTAAAGCGTTACGACTGGTAAAGCATGAGCCACATCACGGATGCGTGGTTTTAGTGAGGCGAATGTCGTGACCGCCAAATCAAGTGACCAAAAGTGGTAAGCTGGAAACATTGAAATTTTGATATGAAGGAGGGCTTGTATGTTTGAACATGGGTTTATTGAGGTACATGATGCCAATCAGAACAATTTACAACATGTGAATGTGAAGATACCTAAGGATGCCATTACGGTTTTTGTGGGGCGGTCAGGATCAGGCAAATCATCGTTAGTGTTCGATACGATTGCTGCGGAGTCACGGCGGGAGTTGAACGAAACTTTTCCGAGCTTTACCCAGCAATATTTACCAAAGTATGGCCAGCCTGATGTCGGTTCGATCGATCACTTGCCGGTTGCCATTGTGGTGGAGCAAAAACGTATCGGGAAAAACGCTCGCTCAACTTTAGCAACTTACACGGGTATTTACTCACTGTTACGGCTGTTGTTTTCGCGTGCCGGCAAGCCATTCATCGGCTATTCGGACACATTTTCGTTTAATTTACCTCAGGGGATGTGCCCCACCTGCCAAGGCTTAGGTTACGTGGATGATATTGACGTCAGTAAGTTGATTGATCCCAATAAATCGCTTAACCAAGGGGCGATCACCTTTGTCAGTTTTGGACCGGATACCTGGCGTTGGCGGCGTTATGCCTACAGCGGATTGTTTGATAATGACAAACCCTTACGTGACTACACGCCCGAAGAAATGAAACTGTTGCTTTATGCACCCCAACAAACTCTGAAGCATGCACCGGCTAAATGGCCAAGAACAGCGCTATATGAAGGTGTCGTGCCTCGCATTAAACGATCCATTATTGGTAAAAAAGAAGCAGAACATCATAAGGCCGCACTGGCAGAAATCGTAACGCGTAAGCCTTGTCCGGATTGCCAAGGGACACGCCTACGTCCGGAAGTGTTAACCTGTTTGATTAATCAAACCAATATTGCCCAAGTGCTGCAAATGGACTTGGTAAACGTACGGCATTTTCTGAAAGCCATTCAAGTGCTGCTGGTTCAGGATGTGATCCGGGAATTATTACGCAAAATTGATGCACTGATTGATATTGGCCTCGGCTATCTTTCTTTAGATCGACCCACCGAGACGCTTTCCGGTGGTGAAACCCAACGGATCAAAATCGCCAAGTTTCTAACCAGTGCTTTGGTCGATATGGTTTACATTCTCGATGAACCAAGTGTTGGGTTACATCCTCACGATATCGAGCTAATCAAGCGGGCACTACTGCGGCTCAAGGAAAAAGGCAACACCATCTTGATCGTTGAGCATAACCCAGCGCTGATTGCATTAGGCGACTATATTGTTGAGGTCGGCCCCGGTGCTGGCACAACTGGCGGCCACATTACATTTACCGGCACTTATAAGCAGCTGTTGACGAGTCAAACCTTAACCGGGCGTCTGCTTAAACAGCGACTGACATTTCGGCAACCGCGATCGGCTAAAACGACCATCCATTTGCCGCATATTACCCGCCACAACCTTCAAGATGTCGATGCGGCCATCCCACTGGGCATCGAAACGGTTATCTCCGGTGTGGCAGGTTCCGGTAAAAGTACGTTAGTTGCGGCGTTACGTGATCATTTAACGGTGCCGTACATTGATCTGGCCCAAGCGGATATTGGCGCTAATATCCGTTCGACACCCGTGACTTATTTGAAAATCCTTGATCCAATTCGGAAAGTATTTGCTCAAGCCAATCACGTTGGCAGTAGCTGGTTTAGCTACAATGGCCGTGGGGCGTGTCCACGCTGCAAAGGCAAAGGGGTCACCATTACTAACATGGCCTTCATGGATCCGGTTGTTTCCGTTTGCGAACAGTGCCATGGCAAACGTTACAACGATCAGGCACTTGGATATACGTTTCAAGGCAAAAACATGGCAGATGTTTTAGCCATGCCGATTGCCGCAGCTCAGACATTTTTTGCGCAGAATCACGACATTGCCAAGCCGTTAGAAAATATGGCGCGAGTTGGCCTTGATTACCTCACGCTCGGTCAGCCGCTGACGACATTATCTGGTGGGGAAAAACAACGATTGAAGCTTGCGGTGGAATTAAACCGCACTGGCGAAATTTACTTATTGGACGAACCGACTGCCGGGTTGCATCTACAAGACGTCACCAAATTACTGCATTTGTTTGATGATTTGGTGGCAGCGGGGAACTCACTCATCATTGTTGAGCATAACTTGCAAGTCATCAGTCAGGCCGATTGGCTCATTGACATGGGACCGGATGCTGGTATCTATGGCGGTAAGATTCTCTATGCTGGCACGCCGCAAGCTAGTATGGAGGCTAAGCAATCGCGCACCGGACAGGCTTTGCGGCAATATAATGCAGCACCGGAGCGTCAGCCCGATTAATGGCAGCACTTTGGCGCACTTAGCAGGAAGCTCGCTTGCTATCTGTTCTTGGCCTGCTATAATAGCACTTACTGGAATTCGACCTTCAAATCGGATATCTCCAGAATCTGATGAAATGATGGTGATTGTTTTGGACAATTCCAACACCCGTGTTGTTGTTGGCATGTCCGGCGGCGTTGATTCAAGCGTCACGGCATTATTGCTGAAGCAACAAGGATATGATGTTGTCGGTGTCTTCATGAAAAACTGGGATGACACTGATGAAAATGGTGTTTGTACGGCCACCACGGACTATGAGGATGTTGCTAAGGTGGCTAGTGAGATAGGTATTCCTTATTATTCGATTAATTTCGAAAAGGAATACTGGGATCGCGTTTTTCAATACTTCCTTGATGAGTACAAAGCTGGGCGCACACCAAACCCGGACGTGATGTGCAACAAGGAAATCAAGTTCAAGGCATTTTTGGATTATGCCGAGCAGCTAAATGCGGATTACATTGCAATGGGGCACTATGCGCAGGTTAAAACCGATGAGCAGGGCGCTGTTCATATGTTGCGAGGCGCGGACGGTAATAAGGATCAAACGTACTTCTTAAGTCAGCTTTCCCAGGATCAGCTCAAGAAGTCGATGTTTCCAATCGGTCATTTGCAGAAGCCGGAAGTGCGTAAGATTGCCGAGGCAGCTGGATTGGCAACTGCCAAGAAGAAGGACTCAACCGGGATTTGCTTTATCGGTGAGCGTAACTTCAAACAATTCCTGAGCACCTATCTGCCTGCCCAGCCTGGTAAAATGATGACGGTCGATGGCGTTGAGAAAGGCACACACGATGGCCTGATGTATTATACAATCGGTCAACGTCAAGGCTTGGGCATCGGCGGTAACTCGCAAAACTCCGAGCCTTGGTTTGTGGTTGGCAAGGATTTAGACAAAAACATCTTGTATGTTGGTCAAGGTTTTGACAACCCAGCGTTGATGGCCACAAGTCTCAGTGCATCGAATCTTAATTGGACCACCGGCGAGGCTCCGGCTGATGGCACGCATATGACAGCTAAGTTTCGTTACCGGCAGCGTGATACCGGCGTGACGATTCACTATCATGATGACGGAACGGCGACTGTCGACTTTGATGTACCGGTTCGGGCCATTACGCCCGGTCAGGCAGTGGTCTTTTATGATGGCGAGGAGTGTTTAGGCGGCGGTACGATTGATGCAGCCTATGCGCATACTAGTGAGCTGCAGTATGTTTAGTGCGCCAGCAAGTTGGCATGATGTGATGTAAGGAAGATCGGTCCCGGAGATAAACTTTATCTCCGGGGCCGTTTTGCTTTGTCTGGCTGTTTGGGGGTGGGGTTATTTTGGGTTTTATAACGCCGCGGTTGGTTGGTCGGGTTTATTCTCCGAAACGCGCTCACAGGGCCAGAAACCTGCACATAAGGACCTTGGACGCAATGGCCAAAGCCCGGCCATCACGTCCAAGGCCGCTTATGCTCCGGTTTCTAAGCGGCCCTGTTCGCGCTCTGTTTCCGAAACGCGCTCACAGGGCCAGAAACCTGCACATAAGGACCTTGAACGCAATGGCCAAAGCCCTGCCATCACATCCAAGGCCACTTATGCTCCGGTTTCTAAGCGGCCCTGTTCGCGCTCTTGATATTTTGTCCGAAAATACTGATAATGAAAAGGTTAAGATGTGAAAAGGGGAGCGGCTTGTGACCAAGTTATATTTTGTGCGCCATGGCAAAACAGAATGGAATAATCAGGGACGTTATCAAGGTGCAAATGGTGATTCGCCATTATTGCCGGAGAGTTTTGAACAAATCAAAGCATTGGCTGATTATTTGCGTGGCATTTCGTTTGCGCATGCTTATGTCAGTCCGCTCAAACGTGCCCGCGTCACGGCCCAGACGCTTATTAAAGACTTAAATGAACCGATTCCGTTGACGATTATGCCGGCTTTGCGGGAGTTCAATTTAGGGAAAATGGAAGGGATGACATTTACGGATGTCGCTAAGCATTTTCCTCAGGAGTTACATGCATTTCGGCATGAACCGGCAGCGTATGATCCGCGTAAAATTCACGGTGAATCTTTTCCACAGTTGATTAATCGGGCCATTCCGGCGATTGTGGCTACCGTCGCGATGGATCGGACCGGTACGGCTAATTTGTTATATGTCAGCCATGGTGCGGCCTTGGCAGCGGTTATTCAGAGTCTGCTTGGTACACCATTGGCAGAGATTCGCAAAGATGGTGGGCTGACAAATAGCAGTGTGACGATTCTACAAGCGGATGGTCCGAGTCTGCCATTTAAGTTGCTAAACTGGAATGAAACGAGTTTTCTTCCCGAGCCACCGAAGCCAACCGACACGATTTAATGGTTGCGACTGCGATCATATCGCACACTGAATGAAGAGGATGTTATGGATTCAAATATTTTAACCGCATTTAATCAAGGAAAACACGAAGAGGCGATTCAGGCAGCCGTTAAAGCGATTGATGCTGATCCGAAAAATCCTAAGCGTTATGCGGTTTTGACAACGATGCTGATTAGTTTGAAGGCCTTGGATCAAGCAGGTGAGTTATTAGCCAAAGCGCGGGCACTCTTCCCAGATGACTTGGAATTACAGTACACAGCTGGTCTTTTTGCCTATGAGCAGGCGGATTTTCCGGCAGCGGCTGCCTGGTTTACTAAGTGTCGCCAGGATGATACGTTAAAAAACGATGCCACGTACATGCTGGCATTGAGCTATCAGCAAGCCGGTCAACCTAAAAAAGCACTGGCCTTTGCATTGACAGCACACGAATTGGCACCGAAGCAAACAGATGCGGCGTTGCTGGCGGCAGATTTGTTATTAGGCGAGCAAGCTTTTGACGCGGCTGCGGAGATTCTGAAGCCGCTGCTGGAAGCGCGGCAACCGCAAGTTTTATTCACGTACGGCATGGCGTTGAGTGCTGCGGGTAAAGATGGCAGTGCCTATTTAGATGCAGCCAAACAGTTTGATCCTAAAGGGTACGATCAAAAAGCCGGTACCGTTGCTGACATCAATCGCTTCTTACGGTTGCAGGAAGGGGGCCATGATGGACAGGCATGAAGATAGCGTTACTGGCCGGGTCAAAAGTATTTTCTTTCAGAATCCGACTAACTTTTTTAAAATCCTGCTGATTGATATCACGGCAACCACGATTACCTGGACGGAGCAGGATATTGTGGTGACCGGTACGTTCGGGGATATTAAAGAAGATGAGACGTACACGTTTACCGGGCATGTCGTGGACCATCCGAAATATGGCCAGCAGTTTCAAGCGGATAATTACCATGTGGATCGGCCTACGAATAAAACGGGATTGATCAATTATCTTAGTTCCGACAAGTTTCCGGGAATTGGCCCCAAAACAGCGGAGAAAATCATTGACAAGCTCGGAGTTGATGCGATTGATCGTATTTTGGATGACCCTGAGAGCTTAAAAGGATTGGGGATTTCGGCGGCCAAGCAGAAGATGCTGGTCACCAATCTGAAGACGAACCAGGGAATGGAACGGGTCATCATCGGCCTTAATGACTACGGCTTCACCAGTAACATGGCTGGCCGAATTTATCAGCAATATCAAAATGATGCGCTGGAAGTCATTAAGCAAAATCCGTATCAGTTAATCAATGATATTGACGGTATCGGGTTTACGCGGGCCGATCAGATTGCCGCCAAGTTAGCGATTGCCCCGGATTCGCAACTGCGGCTCGGCGGTGCGGTTATGGATACCTTACAGCGTTTGACAGACGGTGAAGGCGACACTTTTGTCGAGTTAAAAACGTTGGTCACCCAGACGCTTGATTTACTGGAGCGAGCGCGTCAGGTTGCAGTGAACCCCGAAGCAGTCGGCCAGGCAATCGTCACTTTAGCCAAGGACAATGCGCTGGTAGCGGAAGGTAAGCGCATTTTTCCTAAACGACTTTATGATTCCGAATGGCAGATTGCCCGGCAGTTAAAAGGACTGGCGGATGCCGGGAGCGCTGCCAAGCAACCTGCACTGGCCGAAATTAAACAAACATTGGCCGCCGTACAGGAAGAGACTGGCATTGCTTATGATGAGGTGCAAAAAAAGGCGATTATCACTGCCTTGCAGTCGCCGATTTTTCTTTTAACCGGCGGCCCCGGAACCGGAAAGACAACGGTGACGGACGGGATTGTCCGCACTTATGCGCAATTGCATGATTTATCCTTAGATCGTCACGAATACACGCCGGACGATCCTTTCCCGATTATGCTAGCAGCACCGACTGGCCGGGCTGCTAAACGGATCAGTGAGACGACACAGTTACCGGCAAGCACGATTCATCGACTATTGGGATTGGGCGTGGATACGCAGGAGTTTGCGCCTAATGATCTCCCGGACGGCCTTTTAATTATTGATGAAATGTCGATGGTCGACACGTATCTTTTTCGAACGTTATTGACGGCGCTGCACCCGGGTATGCAAATTGTGTTGGTTGGTGATAAAGATCAGCTGCCAAGTGTCGGACCGGGACAGGTTTTTGCTGATTTGTTACGCAGCCAGGCTTTACCTCACGCAGCGTTAACCCACATTCACCGCCAGGACGCGGACAGTTCGATTATTCCGTTGGCGCATGCGGTCAATGCCGGGCGCTTGCCGGATGACTTCACCCGCCCGCAAGTGGATCGGAGCTTTTTGCCGTGCTCTCCCAGTCAAGTTCCGGAAGTGGTCGGGCAGGTGGTTCAGCGTGCCGCGGTTAAACAGTTTTCGATTGCGGACATTCAGGTGCTTGCGCCAATGTATCGCGGAACTGCGGGGATTGATCGGTTGAATCCATTGTTGCAGGATATTTTGAACCCGAAACGCAGCGCTCGGACAAAAACCGTTCATTTTGGCGAAACCGAGTATCGAATTGGCGATAAAATTCTCCAATTGGTCAACGATCCGAATCAAAATGTGTTTAATGGCGAAATTGGCCAGATTGTCGGGATCACACTTGCCAAAGAGGCGGCCAGCAAAACCGATGAGTTGACGATTGATTTTGACGGCAATGAAATAACGTATAAACGCAGCGACTTCAGCAAAATCACCTTGGCTTATGCGACTTCGATTCACAAAGCGCAAGGTAGCGAGTTTCCAATGGTGATTTTGCCATTAACCATGCAGAGTCGCCGGATGCTGCGCCGGAACCTACTTTATACGGCCATTACCCGGGCAAAATCGTTTTTGATTCTGGTGGGCGAGCTCGCTGCATTTGAGACCGCAGTTGGCGAAATTGCGGTAAATCGGCATACGGGTTTAGTCCAGCGGCTGCAACAAGCGTTTGGTATGACCGTTTCTCAGCCGGACGTAGAAAAGCCGACGCCTGCAACTGAAGTCAGCCAGAATACCGGACAAATTGACACTAACCCGTCTGACTTGGATAATGGAATTAGTACTGACGAATCGAACAATTATCAGCTAACCCCTGCATTGGTGGCTTCACAGCGGATTGATCCTATGATTGGGATGAATGGTGTGACGCCACAAATGTTTATGACGAAGGAGAAATAACCTTTATGGAGGACAACATACGCAAGTCACTGCAAATTAAATCAGTGACGCCTAAGGATCTTGAACAGTTCAACGACCTTTTGACTTATGTATTTCAGGTCACGCAAAAAGATCTGGAACAATCCGGGTATGAAGAAGGGGAACTTGAACGGGCCAAGCGTCCGGTTTTGGAAAAGTCGGACGTATTGGGATGGTTTCATCAAAATGAGCTGGTCAGTTCGCTGGCAATCTATCCGTGCACCGTCAATATTCACGGTACCTTATATCAGATGGCTGGTTTAACCGGAGTCGGCACCTATCCGGAGTACGCGGGGCATGGCTTAATGCACGATTTGGTGAAGTTAGGCTTAGAGCACATGCGGCAACATAAGCAATGGATTTCCTATCTGTACCCGTATAGTATTCCGTTTTATCGGAAAAAAGGCTGGGAAATCATGTCTGATCATCTGACGTTTGATGTGAAGGATACCCAGTTGCCGAAACAAGTCGAGGTTCCGGGTCACGTTGAACGGCTGGAGATAGATGATCCTGATGTGATTGAAACTTACAATCGCTTTGCCATGAAAAATCACGGTGCCATGATTCGCAATCAGCTAAACTGGGACGAATACTGGCGTTGGGAAAATGAAGAAGAACGAACAGCCGGCGTGTATTATGATGCCAACGACGAACCTCAAGGCTATGTTTTATACTGGATTGCCGATGAAGTTTTTCACGTCAAAGAAATGATTTATACCAATCAAGAGGCACGCGTGGGTTTGTGGAATTTTATCAGTGCCCACTTTTCAATGGTGACCCACGTTAAGGGCAATATCTATAAAAACGAGCCGTTACATTTTCTTCTGGACGATGGCGATATTTATCAAACTATCAAGCCGTATTATATGGCGCGAATTGTGGACGTTAAAGCATTTTTGGCACAATATCCGTTTGCTGCCGAGACCACAGAACCGTTTCATTTCGTTGTAAGTGATCCCTTGGCGCCGTGGAATAATGGGACATTTGGCGTTTATTGGGATGAGCATCAGCAGGTAAAAATTACGAACCGACCTGTTGGCGAAGCGATTACGACGGATATTCAAACCTTGACCACGATGTTAATGAGTTACCGGCGCCCATCCTATTTAGCCCAAATCGAGCGTTTATCTGCTAGCAAACATGCGATCAAGTTGTTGGAGAATGCGGTACCGATGGAAGAACCTTATTTTTCAGACTATTTCTGATCGGTATTTCGAAAATTTGTATGCTGTTGTCAAAGCCTGCACGTGATGGGTTTTATGTGATAAAAGCGAAAAAGCCTCAGACTGATTTTTGTCTGAAGGCTTTTTTAATTGGAAACTATTTAAAAAGGTTAAATACTACGGTCAATCCAAAACTGTTGGGAGGCCACCGAAAAATCAATTTCAAACGGGCGTGTTCCCATTTCTTCACCATCCATTTGGCCAAATTCCAGTGAACTGGTTTCAACCGTCAACTTTTTAGCGTGAAAAAGATGTACCGCGCGACTTGTTGGAGCCTTGCCACGCATGAGTTGAATCATCGCGAATGCCCAGGACACGATATTAAACCATTCGACAATGATCAAATCAAGATGCCCATCAGTCGGGTCGGCCGGCTTATAGATTTGAATACCACCGCCAAAATAGGGGATGTTTGTCGTCGTGCAAATATAGGCGCGGTGAAAAAAATGCCGGACGCCTTTTTCATACACCGCAACCGGAAACGGGCGGCGGGTTAGCAAACTCCCAATAACGTGAAACAAGTAAGTTAATTTACCGAGATGAAATTTATTTAGCAGCTGTTTACTATCGCTGTGATTGGCTGCACTGACAACCGCTGCATCAAAGCCAATCCCGATATTATTGACAAAATAACCGGTTTCATCACGAGTACGTTCATGATAACGGCCAATATCGATTGCAACCGGTTTAGTGGCTTGCAGTACCTGTTCTAGCGCGTGCATTGGATCTTCCGACATCCCGATACCGCGAGCAAAATCATTACCTGATCCGGCCGGTACATAGGCGACGGGCAGATCGTGCTGCCGGGTACCGATTAAACCGTTGATGGCTTGATTTAATGTGCCATCGCCGCCGATCACCAGTAAAATAGCATGGTCGCGGGTATTAAAATTACCAATTTGCTTCGCGATGATATTGGTATGACCGGGATAGCGGGAGGTTTTGATTGCATAAGGCAATTGGCGTTGATCTAAGACGGCTTTAACCTGTTTAAAAATAGGAATTGCTGCTCCGCCACCTGCCGCCGGGTTATAGATGAGATAATAAAAAACAGCCGCCATCAACTTTCCTCCTAATTAGACACGCAATCAATTATACCGAAAAAGCCAAGAAAAACAATATTACCGTCATATTTGAATAGCATGTTCGCCAATAGAAGTAAACTTAACTTTTCGGCAAAGCCGGCGTAACGGTCAGGGGGCCTTTCAAAAAGATTAACGTTTAAATGGCAGGTTAAAAATTGCAAAAAAACACCGCACAGCTTATATGGCAAGTGCGATGTGAGAATAAACATTTGAGATTGTGAAGGCTGCTATAGCAGAATCAGCATCGGTAGAATAACCGGATGACGTTCGGTTTTATCAAAAAGGAATTCCTGCAAGCTGCTGGTAATCGCATCCTTCAAGGTAGCTTCGGTGACCTTTTCATTATTTGAAAAAGTTGATTTGATAGTGCGATAAACCCGCCGCTGAGCCTGGTTGATCAGTTCCCCGGATTCACGCATGTAGATAAAGCCGCGAGAGAGTAAATCAGGACCGGCCAGCACCGCTTGTTTTTGCATATTGATCGTTGCAACCACAACGACCAAACCTTCTTCGGATAACATGCGGCGATCGCGAATCACGGCATTACCGATATCACCGACACCGCTACCGTCAATGTAGACGTCACCAGCAGGGAAGTGTCCGGCAATTCGCGCACTTTTTTCGGTTAACGCCAGCACGTCGCCATTTTCCATGATGAAGCAGTTTTTCTCTGGAACCCCGCATTGTTGGGCGAGTTCGCAGTGAATTTTTTGCATCCGGTATTCGCCGTGGCAAGCCATGAAGAATTTCGGCTTAATCAGACGAAGCATTAATTTTTGATCTTCTTGACCACCATGTCCGGACGTGTGGACGTTGTTGACCTTGCCGTGAATCACTTCTGCGCCGGCTTCGCTTAACTGGTTGATCACGTGATTGACGCTGACCGTATTGCCGGGAATCGGGTTGCTGGAGAAGATCACCGTATCTCCTGGTTGAATACTGATCTGCCGGTGAGTTCCGTTGGCAATTCGACTTAACGCAGCCATCGGTTCACCTTGCGAGCCAGTACATAGAATCATTACTTTATCGGCTGGCAATGAATTCAGTTGATGTGCATCCACTAAGACGTCATCGGGAATATTAAGGTAACCTAACTCACGGCCATTCACCATTGCCGTTTCCATAGACCGTCCGAAAACCGCAATCTTGCGGCCATGTGCCATTGCTGCATCGGCCGCTTGAGCGATCCGTGAAATGTTGGAAGCAAAAGTGGCAAAAATGATGCGGCCATCAATGCGATCGAAAATATGTCGAATCGATTTGCCGACGAACCGCTCTGATTTTGTAAAAGTCGGAATTTCAGCATTGGTCGAGTCAGACATCAAGACCAAAACGCCTTCTTCGGCGAACCGGCACATTTTTTGGAAATTCGGTGATGGCTGATCCCCAACCGGAGTCAAATCAAACTTGAAGTCCCCGGTTTGGATGACAATTCCTTGTGGCGTATGCACCGCAATCCCGAGCGTATCCGGGATACTGTGGGTGGTACGGAAAAATTCGACACTTAGCTTTTTAAACTTCAAAACCGTGTCTTCGTTGATTTCAGTTAACTTTGTGGTCCGTAATAACCCATGTTCTTCAAGTTTGCCGCGAATCAACGCTGCCGCTAATGGGCCGGCATAGATGGGAACGTTGGGCACTTGCTGAAGAAAATAGGGAATCCCGCCGATATGATCTTCGTGGCCGTGGGTGATGACCAAAGCCTTGATCTTATCTTTGTTTTGAACCAAATAAGAGTAATCGGAAATAACATAATCAATCCCAAGTAAATCGTCTTCGGGGAATTTAATCCCTGCATCAATGACGATGATCTCATCTTGGAATTGAACCCCGTACATGTTCTTCCCGATTTCACCTAAACCGCCGACAGCAAAGACGGCGGTTTCGTTTTTTTTAATATTTAATTTCATATGATTAGAAAGTGGTCAGCTTGAAATTGGCTGACTTTTCCTCATACTCCAGGAAATTTCCAGAAAGTTCCTGAATAAATTCAATGTTGTAAGGCGTGTTGGCTTCTACAAGCGCACGCGCCTCAACCGCAGATGGCGCCTCGAGGTAAAGCGTCTGAGTGGTTTCCCGTCGCGGATTTTGGATCTTGTCTTTTTGATATAAGACTTTGTAGATCATGTTTGGACTCCTTCCGTGGTACAAAAAGAAAGGAAGTGCAACAAAACAGCTTCCGAAAAAAAGGACATGCCATCAAGATGACGAACCACAAAAAGCATGGGCGATCTTGCTGGAATGGCCGATGTTTCGTCGCTTGAACCGCAAAATGGCAACATAACACCGTTGCCGTGGTCCATTTCCTGCCACAACTCCTAAAACTTTTATGACCGATCGATTTGTTGTGAATACAACAGCTAGGCATAGTTTAGCATATTTAATGGAGCGTGAACAGCTTACGAGCATCACAGACGTGCCTGCGGGAGAATCAGGTAATTGTGGCAAGAAAAGTTTAACGTACTTGGTCGATACCTCGATCTTAGCTGGATGGCCCCGGCTGCCAGGTTTTATAGTACCGAGGAGCTGCCCTTTTAAGTAGCAATGGTGAGTTAATTGCTGAACTTAGGTATAATGAGAATAGGCACGTTCGCAGAATCAGCGTGAAAGGGGTGGATGCCATGGTGTGGCTTCTGATTGTTGTACTGCTTGTTGTGCTTGCCATTCTTTGGCTATTCAGAAAACGTTGGCGGCGAAACAAGGCGATTCAGATCCTGCTCTACCACAGCCAACGATTAACCGATCAGGCGATGGCAGAGGCGTTACAGCAGCTTGGCATCTCAACTGACAAGCCGATGACGTCAAAGCCCATCGCCGATATTTGGGGGCATGGGGTGATGGCATTTTCATATCAAATTTCGTCAAGTCTGGGGAAAGTCACCCAGCCGGCACTTGAGCAAGCTTTGCGCCAAGCAGCCAGGCAGTTAGACATTGCCAGCTCAGACCCGGCATTGCCACCGTTTGTTTTAACCGATTTTTTTGAACTCGAAGGCGAATTACATATTGATGTTGCCTTTATTACTAACGAGGCAACCATTGAATATGTTCGCGACGTTAATCGGGTGTCGTCATAGGCAGATAAGGAGCTCGCGCGATATGAATGATGATCAGGACTTAATCATGCGTTAAATCAAAAGCTTTGCTCAGGGATTAGGCGCTGCTTTAGGCAAAAATCAACGCAAATCAAACCAACCCGTGATCGTTTTTCACGAAGCAGAAGTGAGTCTGGCCAGTTATCAAAAAACGCTCATGAATGTGATTCGCGAAAAAGGGTTAATCGCGGCCCAAGCACAATTGAAAAAGTGGCAACAGACAAGATTGTCTGCTCACCAATATCAGCGTTTAAATGCGTGGATTCAAGAACAGCAGTTAATAAAAAATCGTAATCCGGACAAGTAAAAAAGCAGCGAGTCGTTTTATAAGGCTCGCTGCTTCATTATTTAATGGATCAGAACCGCTTCCGGATCAATCGAGAAGGGATGTTCCTTGTTAATGTGGTCATAGAATAAAACGCCATTGAGGTGGTCGATTTCATGTTGACAAACAATTGCCGGATAGTTTTTGAGTCGGACTTTTTTGTGTTCGCCGGCTTCGTTTTGGTAAGCAATCGTAATGCGATCGGCACGGACAACGTAACCCGGAACATCTTTATCGACCGAGAGACAACCTTCGCCTTCAGCCAATGCGGCATGTTGCACACTGTTACTAATAATCCGCGGATTAATTAAAACTTCTTTGAAGAGAATTTCATCGTTGTCTCCAGGAACCAAGACAGCGGCCATTGCTTTACTTTGACCAACTTGCGGCGCTGCCAAGCCAACACCCGGACGCAAATGATATTTCTCGTTTTGCTCTTCGTCTTGACTGATAACCAAGTATGCCATCATATCATGCGCCAATTGCTTATCTTCATCGGAAAGCGGAAAAGTAACCGGTTTGGCCCTTTCTCGCAAAACCTTAGCGCCGTCACGGGTGATATCCTTCATTAAATACACGATCCGTACCTCCGTTCATTTCTTCTACTAGATTAGCACAGGAGCGAAAATGTGAAAAGCGCGTTATTACGTTAGAGGGTTGGTAAGCGGGGATAAAGCAGCTTTTGTTTCGCCTTCTTACTGCGTGGCTTGCGTGCAGAAAAAACGTGTTTGCCAGTGCAGAAGCCTGTATATAGGGGTCTTGAGTGCAATGGGCAACTCAAGACGGCTTAACATTCTAGCTTACGCCCATAACACTCTTGACGGCGCAGAAACCGGCAAATGGGGCCTTGAGCGCAATGGCCAAACCCGGGCGACTTATATTCTAGCTTATGCCCATAACGCGTTCGCAGGCGCAGAAGTCTGCGTGTAAGGGCCTTGGACGCAATGGCCAAACCTGGGGAACTTACATTCTAGCTTACGCTCATAACGCGCTCGCCAGCCCAGAAACCTGCACATAAGGACCTTGGTCGCAATGGCCAAACCCGGGCGACTTATATTCTAGCTTACGCTCATAACGCGCTCGCCAGCCCAGAAACCTGCACATAAGGACCTTGGACGCAATTGGCAACCCAAGGCGACTTACATTCTAGCTTATGCCCATAACGCGCTCGCCGGCGCAGAAGTCTGCGTGTAAGGACCTTGGACGCAATGGCCAAAGTACGGCCATCACATCCAAGGCCGCTTACACTCCGACTTCTAACCGCGCCGGCTCGCGCTCACTTTCTGTTAGTATTGACATCCCACTTTTAATCCGTTATTATAAACAAGGTTCAACAAATACGGTGCTTTCCGTTAGGTGAGGCTCCTATACGAACAATGCTGCTGCTCAGAAACATCGAGAGATGCCAATTGAGTCAACTGCGTCTGCCCATTAAGGCTTACGCTAATGCAGCTGAAGCTCGCTTCTAGGCGTATAGTGCTAAAACTAAACGATTGGGATGCTTTTTCTGCACGCTCTCAATCGGCGTGCAGTTTTTTTGCTTGATGGAAAGAAAAAAGGTGGTGAGCATAATGGAACAATCTTCAAAGAGTAGTGGTAGTAGTAGCGATTTAGCAGATCCCGGAAGGCCCATTATGCTGCCACTACGATCTCTTAAGTGAAATTAATGGATTCGGCAGCATCGCGGCTCTTCCCGGGATACGGGAAGGAGTTTGTCGATGTTGATGATGGTATCAAGCGGTCTGACACGCTACGAAGCGCAGAAGGCCCAAAAAACAACTACCATACGCCAAGAAACGATCAGCAAGACGAATCTCTTTTTGCCCTTGCTGATGACATTGGCTGGTGTGAGCAGTTTAATCTTGGTTATGAGCCACAGTTGGCTTTTAACTGCTATTGTTGCGATTTTGGCTAGTTTGACGGTGATGGTCATTGCTTATTTGGCAAAAGCAATCACGCGCCATCAAGGTCAGCCGCAGCAGCCAGTGTTGGTCGTGCGTGACGGATTGGTTCGTCAAGTTCGCGCGCAAGATCTCGTTGTTGGTGATGTTTTAATGCTGACAGCAGGAGAAAAGCTGCCGGTTGATGTTGCATTAGCTCCTGGTGCATCCGTAACCTTGCCACGTGACCTGGCCGGGCTGCTGATTTTGTTAAATCGGCGGGTGCCAACCGGGGTGGGTATTGCCGGTGCTGTGATGGCAACCGATACCCAGGCAACAGTGACCGCAGTTTTAAATGACGGATTGCTTGATCATGGACTCAAGCAATTGGCTGGACAATCTGTTACAACAACGCCAACTTCACTTGTAACGAGTGCGGTTGCCGGCATGAAATTGGTCTTACAACAGATTTGCCGAATTTTCCGTCTGGCTGTATCAGTTGCGTCACTTGAAATGTTAAAAAATAAGCAAATAGACCGAGACGAGCAGATTCGGGTAGAGATCGCATTTGCTCATCACGCTACCTTGGTTGGGGCTATGAAACATCACAGTAAAACCAGTGATTTTCGGCACAACCAAGATCCAGTCTCGTGAAGCTTGGTCATTAAATTCAATTATGAAAGCATGCGCTTGTGAAGGCGCATGCTTTCTTTGTGTTTTAGTTTAACAAGTATTCTGTTATAGTCCATTAAGCTTTCGAATAAGTGGCAATCTTATCGCAAGTCAGTTCTTGCTCACCTTGAAATAAAACGCTTGCAACGAGAATTTTGCAATGTTACGCTTTCTTTGTAGGAGTTTTAATTAGTACAGTTTTCCTGAGTTAATGACTACAGGAATGGAAAGAGGTTCTGATTATGGCAAAACAGCATGCTGCAGTTGATTTTAAGCAACTGTTGGACAATCAAGATGCCGATTTTAAGCCCACAATCCAAATTCTGGATGAAGTTGGTAAAGTCGTCAATCCTGATATTATGCCCGATTTGAGTGATGATCAGCTGGTCGATTTGATGTCAAAAATGGTTTGGCAACGCGTGCTGGATCAAAGGGCGACAGCGTTGAATCGGCAGGGACGATTAGGCTTTTATGCCCCAAGTGCAGGCGAAGAGGCCAGCATGATCGGTAGTCACGCTGCTATGAAGTCATCAGATTGGCTGCTTCCGGCTTACCGTGATTTACCGCAATTGATTCAACACGGGTTACCGCTTGACAAAGCTTTTCTCTGGTCGCGCGGTCACGTTGCCGGCAATGAGTATCCGGAAGATTTTCACGCATTACCGCCGCAAATCATTATTGGTGCGCAGTATGTTCAAACTGCGGGTGTTGCGCTCGGTTTGAAGAAAAATGGCAGTGATGAGGTGGCCTTCACCTATACGGGTGATGGCGGTACTTCACAAGGTGACTTCTATGAAGGCGTTAACTTTGCTGGGCATTTCAAAGCGCCGGCACTGTTTATTGTTCAGGATAACGGCTTTGCTATTTCCGTGCCGCGGGCGAGTCAGACGGCAGCCAAAACGCTTGCGCAAAAGGCGGTTGCAGCCGGTGTTCCCGGCGTGCAGGTTGACGGGATGGACGCTTTGGCAGTCTATGAAGTCACCAAGGAAGCGCGTGCATGGGCGGCTGCTGGCAATGGACCGGTTTTAATCGAGACGTTGACATATCGGTATGGCCCACACACGCTATCAGGTGATGACCCAACTCGTTATCGCTCCAAAGAGACCGATGAGTTATGGCAAAAACGAGATCCGTTAATTCGAATGCGCAACTATTTGACCGATAAAGGCTTGTGGAGCAAAGACAAAGAAGATGCCTTGATTGAAAAGGTCAAGGATGAAATTAAAGATGCTATCAATAAGGCCGATAAAGCGCCGCAGCAGACGGTATCGCGCTTCTTGAAAGACACCTATGAAGTTGCCCCGCAAAATGTTGCTGAACAACTGGCAGAATTTCAAGGAAAGGAGTCGAAGTAACCATGGCACAAAAAACAATGATCCAAGCCATTACCGATGCGCTTGATGTTGAGTTGGCGAACGACCCTAAGACCTTGGTATTCGGCGAAGATGTTGGTAAGAATGGCGGGGTTTTCCGGGCAACCGATGGCTTACAGGCCAAACACGGTGAGGATCGTGTTTTCGATACACCATTGGCAGAATCAGGCATTAGCGGTTTGGCAATTGGACTTGCCTTGACTGGTTGGCGGCCAATTCCGGAAATTCAGTTCTTTGGTTTCGTTTTTGAAACGATGGATAGCATTGGCGGGCAAATGTCACGTATGCGCTATCGGATGGGCGGAACACGGTCCATGCCGATTACGATCCGGGCACCGTTTGGCGGTGGCGTCCATACACCGGAAATGCATAGTGATAATTTTGAAGGATTGATCGCTCAATTTCCTGGTATGCGGGTTGTTATTCCAAGCAATCCATATGACGCCAAGGGGTTACTGATCAGTTCGATTCGCAGTAACGATCCGGTTTTGTTCCTGGAACACATGAAACTTTATCGTTCATTCCGGCAAGATGTTCCGGATGGGACTTATACGGTTCCACTGGACAAAGCGGCGGTTACCCGCGAAGGCACTGATGTTTCGATTATCACGTATGGTGCGATGGTTCGTGAAGCGCTTAAGGCGGCTGATAATCTGGCTAAAGATGGTATTAACGCTGAGATTGTCGACTTACGAACGATAGCGCCGCTTGACGTTGACACGATCATTGCGTCCGTCAAAAAGACACACAAAGCAGTCGTGGTCCAGGAAGCACAACGGATGGCGGGAGTTGCCGCCAATGTTATCAGTGAAATTTCCGAGCGGGCCATTTTATCGCTTGAGGCACCGATTGGTCGGGTCGCGGCTCCAGATACCCCATTCCCATTTGGACAAGCGGAGAATATCTGGTTACCAAATGCTAAGGATATCGAAGCTAAAGTTCGGGAAACTGTCAATTTCTAGAGAGAAGAGGTGCCAACATGGCTTTTGAATTCAAACTGCCAGAACTTGGCGAAGGTTTGGCAGAAGGCGAGATCGTTAAGTGGGACGTGAAGCCAGGTGATGACATCAAGGAGGATGACACCCTGCTTGAAGTTCAAAGTGATAAAAGTGTCGAGGAAATTCCTTCACCGGTTTCAGGGAAAATTTTGAAGATTTTAGTACCAGAAGGTGAAACCGCAACTGTTGGCGAAGCGCTGGTTGATATTGACGCACCGGGGCATAATGATACGCCGGTTGCATCGGGTACCGCTGCAGCACCCCAAGCCAATACGGATACGGCTGCACCGGCCGCGGCACCAGCTGCTGCCGGATCAGTACCGGCCATCACCGATCCAAATCGGGAAATTCTGGCGATGCCGTCTGTTCGCCAATATGCACGCGAACAAGGCATTGATATTTCACAAGTGCCAGCAACCGGGAAGCATGGGCGCATTACCAAAGCCGATATCGATGCCTTTAAAGCAGGGGCACCTGCTGCAGCGCCTGCGCAGCCAGCAGCAACCTCCGCGCCTAAAGCAGCGCAACCAGCTCCAGCAGCAACACCGGCAGCGCCAAAACCGCAGCCAGTCGCGCCTTACGTTTCGACCGGCAGTGAAGCCGAGCTGGAGACTCGCGAGAAGATGACGCCAACGCGCAAGGCAATTGCCAAGGCAATGTTAGCCTCGAAACAACGGAGCCCGCATGTCACGAGCTTTGACGAGGTTGAAGTGTCCAAGTTAATGGCGCATCGGAAGAAGTACAAGCAGTACGCGGCTGATAAAGGCATTAAATTAACGTTCTTGCCATACATCGTTAAAGCTTTGGTCACGGTATTGCGTGAATATCCAGAATTTAATGCGTCAATTGACGACACCACCGATGAGATTGTTTACAAACATTACTTTAATATCGGGATTGCCACGAACACGGATCATGGGTTATACGTGCCGGTCATCAAGAATGCTGATGCCAAGAGCATGTTCGAAATTGCCAAGGAAATCAGTGACAATGCACAAAAGGCATATGACAGCAAGTTGAAGCCAGATGAAATGCGCGGCGGTTCCATGACCATTAGTAACGTTGGTTCAATTGGTGGCGGCTGGTTCACACCGGTGATCAATCAGCCGGAAGTTGCCATCCTTGGTGTCGGTAAAATTGCTAAAGAGCCATATGTCAACGCTGATAATGAAATTGTTGTCGGTAACCTGTTGAAGCTGAGCTTGAGTTATGATCATCGCTTGATTGATGGTGCTTTGGCGCAAACCGCATTGAATCTCATGGATAAATTGTTAGCAGACCCTGATCTGCTGTTGATGGAGGGATAAGCATGGTTGTAGGCGATTTTGCAATCGATTTGGACACCGTTGTGATTGGCTCTGGCTCAGGTGGTTACGTAGCTGCGATCCGAGCAGCCGAAATGGGTCAGAAGGTAACTGTTATCGAGAATACCTTCATTGGCGGGGTTTGTTTGAATGTTGGCTGTATCCCATCAAAAGCTTTGATCAATGCCGGTCACCGTTATCAAGATGCCTTGGAAGCAAGCACGTTTGGTATTAATGCCAAGGGCGCGGATCTTGATTTCAAAAAAACCCAGGATTGGAAGCAAAACAAGGTTGTGCACACGTTAACCAGCGGTGTTGCGATGCTTTTAAAAAAGCACAAAATCGAAACCATCATGGGGACGGCTTTCTTGAAAGATGATCATAGTCTGCGGGTTATGCAAAAAGACTCGGCTCAGACATACACCTTCAAGAATTTGATCATTGCAACCGGAAGCCGGCCAATTGAAATCAAAGGCTTCAAATTTGGCAAACGGATTTTGGATTCAACCGGTGGCCTAAACTTACCGGAAGTACCAAAAGAATTCGTGGTGATTGGCGGTGGCTACATCGGATCCGAACTGGCGAGCGCCTATGCCAACTTAGGCGCACATGTCACAATTCTTGAAGGCACCAGCTCAATTTTGCCAAACTTTGAAAAGGATATGGTTCAACTCGTCTTGAACTCCTTTAAAAAGCGCGGCGTTACAGTGATTACCAACGCGATGGCGAAGGAAGCCGAAGATACCGGCAATGGCGTCAAGGTAACCTATACAGCGGACGGTAAAGAACAAACCATTGCCGCAGATTATGTGATGGTCACAGTCGGGCGGCGGCCAAATACCGATGATTTGGGCTTAGACATTGTTGGCATTGAAACAACGGATCGCGGCTTGATCAAAGTCGATGCGCAAGGACGAACCAATAAGCCTAATATTTTTGCAATCGGTGACATTGTTCCCGGTGCTGCATTAGCGCATAAAGCAAGTTACGAAGGTAAGATAGCGGCTGAGGCGATCAGTGGCAAGGCAAGCGCGGTTGACTATAAAGCAATGCCGGCTGTTTGTTTCACGGATCCAGAACTGGCTACAACTGGCATGACGCTTGCTGAGGCCAAGGATAAAGGCATTAAAGCTAAAGCAAGCAAGTTTCCATTTGCGGCGAATGGCCGTGCTTTAAGTTTGGCGCAAACCGAGGGCTTCGTTCGTCTGGTTACGGATGAAAACGGAACCGTCATCGGTGGTCAAGTTGCTGGTGCCGGTGCCAGTGATTTGATCTCAGAATTAACGGTCGCGGTTGAAGGTGGACTTAACGCTGAAGATTTGGCTTTGACCATCCATCCACATCCGACCTTAAGTGAAACCATTATGGATGATGCTGAAGTTGCATTAGGGTTGCCAATTAATATCTAGCAAGTAGATTCATATTGCCAACATGATGCACTGTTAAGGTGGGTATCGACAACTGATTGTCCGTGCCCACTTTTTTGATGGGAAAGCACAAAGTCAAAACCGAAAGTGCGAGTGTAAGGACTTCATGAAAAAGGACCAATATTTCAGTTAGTTAACAATTGCAAAAATAACCCTGTTTAATTTTGTCTTAAGATTGCGCTTCCGCTAAAATATAGATAACGCAGCTGAGAGGAAGGGTTTTCATGCAAAGAGTCGTGGTACATGGTGCCAGCACGGGGACACAAGGGCTTTTACAAATGCTGATTATGTCATTGCTTGATTTGCAAGTCGGCTGTTATGAACCTGATGAAACATTGGTTGACGTAGCCGGGTTGACGGCCTTGAGTCAAATTTGTCACAATACGTTTGTGAAGGTGACGCCCAAAGTTCTAAAGGCAGCCGATGTTTTGATTCTGACTGATACAGGGACGCCAGCGGATGAGGGGTTTGTAGCCACTAATATTACGGCCATTCGGAAAGTGCTAAATTCGGCAATGGCAGCAGGGTTTAAGGGTCGCATTATCGTTGCCATGACCCATGACGAGCTTTTCACCTATTTCGCTCAACGATTTTCCGGTTTGAATAAGCGTCAGGTTGTCGGTTTAGGTACTTTTGGTGCAACCTGGCAATTTGAACAATTTCTAGCAGAGCGGTTGGCTGTTCCTGCCGCTCAAGTGACTGCCTATGTGGTCGGAACCAGTCAGACGCCGGTTCTGGTTTGGAGCCGAGCCTATGTAGGTGCCACGCCGGTGTTGCGCCTACTGGATGACCAGACAATTTTTTCCGAGGCTGTGAAGGCGGTTCAGACTTTCTTAGCCAGTACGTTGACCGTGATGCTTGGCAAGTTGGTTGAACCGATCCTAGCTGCTTTTGCCGGTGATGGGGTGATAGGCACTTTTACCCACTTACGCGATGCCGATGATGGTACAGGACAGATTAGCAGTTCGCCGGTTTTATTGGATGAACGCGGGGTGGTGACGTTGGCGATGGTGGCAGGTTCCGATGATGAAGAAGCTGCCTTAAGCCAAGCGATTCAAGCAGCCCAGACCCAGATTGAAGCGATCGAACAAGGAGCAAATAAGAATGAAAGCTAACTATCATTATCCTTTAGATCTCGATTGGACCACGGCAGAAAAGATCAAAGTGACCACCTTTTATGCACTGGTCGAGGATGCTTATGAGCATGGGGTTGATCGGGATAACCTACTTGCTGCCTATAAGGGTTTCAAGCAGGTCGTACCGGATAAAGGAACCGAGCGTCAACTGGGGCGTGAATTTGAAACACTCTCTGGTTACTCGATGTACACGGTCGTACAAATGGCACGCCAAGGTGTGAGTCAAAAGATTAGGGTGAGGGTGAGTTAAACATGACACAAGATCCAGAAAAGATACGTGAGACATTGATCGGTTGGTTTGCTGCTAGCCGGAAACGCATTCTGACAGCAATGGCACAGCCACTTGATGTTGCCCAAAAAAGCAATCGTAATGACCTGGTCACCAATGTCGATAAAGCCAATCAGCAATTTTTGATTGAACATATCAAGACCGATTTTCCAACGGCGCGAATCATTGGCGAGGAAGGCCACGGCCATGATGATACGGATCTTAATGGGTTGGTCTTTTTTGTCGATCCGATTGATGGCACCATGAATTTTGTTAAACAGCAGGCACATTTTGCGGTGATGATCGGTGTCTATCGTGATGGGCAACCGATTGTCGGGGCTATTATGGATGTGATGCGCAATGAAGTGTTGAGTGGCGGTCCGAATCTACCAGTCACGTTTGCCGGCCGTCAGTTGAAGCCATTGCTGGATCTGCCACTGAAGGACGGTTTGTTGGGAGTGGCAGGACCCATGGCTATCAAGAATCGCTTGCATTTAGGTGATGTGGCCTTAGCTAGTTCCGGTGCGCGGATGAGTGGTAGTGCCGGGATGGAATTTATTGAAGTCGCCTTAGGAAGGCAAGTCGGCTATGTTTCCTATCTGCAGCCTTGGGATGTTGCAGCAGGCATGGCGATTACGCAAGGCTTGGGCGTCGAATTTAGTCGGGAAGACGGTTCGGCAATCAACTTAAGTCAGCCAGGCGTTGTCGTGGCAGCGACTCCGCAAGCACATCAAACGATTCTAGCCATGATGGCCGGTAAAAGTGAACAGGCGCATTAACGCCGCTCATTAACGAGCAACCTCAAAAACTGGCGGAGACGATTCCCGTCAGTTTTTTGAATGTATGGCCTAGATGCACGGATTCCAAAGAAAATTCCATCAAATCATTCGCGTGAATCACTTCACTTTTCAGAAAACTCACACAGATTGGGTAGAATGTGTTATAATTCAAAATCGTATAACTGTGTCAGTTGCTGGCACTTTTTTAATGCGGTAAGCGGCCAGTAGTGCCAGCAGAAAGGAAGTAGAAACGTGAAAACACGTGACGATATTCGCAACATTGCGATCATTGCCCACGTTGACCATGGTAAGACAACTTTGGTTAACGAGATGCTTAAACAATCGGATACACTTGATCAACACATTCAATTACAAGACCGGGCGATGGATACCAACGCCATTGAAAAGGAACGCGGTATTACCATCCTTAGTAAAAATACGGCGGTGAAATACGGCGACACCACCATCAACATCCTCGATACCCCGGGGCATGCTGACTTTGGTGGTGAAGTAGAACGGGTTATGAAGATGGTTGACGGCGTTTTGCTCGTTGTCGATGCATTCGAAGGCCCAATGCCGCAAACGCGTTTTGTTTTGAAGAAGGCGCTTGAACAGCATCTAACACCGATTGTGGTCATCAATAAAGTTGACCGTCCTGGTGCGCGTCCTGAAGAAGTGGTCGATGAAGTGCTTGAATTGTTCATCGAATTGGGTGCCGATGATGCGCAATTGGAATTTCCAGTAGTTTATGCTTCTGCGGTTAACGGGACTTCAAGTATGGATTCCGACTTATCAACCCAAAAGCACACGATGAATCCGCTTTTTGATACCATCATCAAGACGATTCCAGCGCCAATCGATAACAGTGACGAACCATTGCAGTTTCAGGTGGCCATGTTGGATTATAACGATTACGTTGGTCGGATCGGGATTGGCCGGATTTTCCGGGGCAAGATCAAGATCGGTGACAATGTAACGGTTATGAAACTAGACGGTTCACAAAAGAATTTCCGGGTCACCAAGCTCTTTGGTTTCTTCGGTTTAACCCGGACCGAAATCAATTCTGCTAAAGCCGGTGACTTGATTGCCGTTTCAGGGATGGATGACATCTTTGTCGGCGAAACCGTGACCGCTGCGGATACGCCAGAAGCTTTGCCAATTTTACGGATTGACGAACCGACTTTGCAGATGATGTTTGTGGCTAATGACAGTCCTTTTGCCGGTCGTGAAGGTAAGAACGTAACGGCGCGGAAACTAGAGGAACGGTTGAAGGCACAGCTGCAAACCGATGTCTCGTTGCGTGTTGACGATACGGATCAAGCCGGTGCCTGGATGGTATCCGGTCGTGGTGAGCTCCATCTTTCCATCTTGGTTGAAGAGATGCGGCGTGAAGGCTTTGAATTACAGCTTGGCCGGCCAGAAGTTATCTATCGCGATATTGATGGCGTGACGATGGAACCGTTTGAAACGGTGCAAATCGATACCCCTGAGCAATACACCGGTACGGTTATTGACGCTATGAGCCAACGCAAAGGCGAAATGCAGAATATGGAAAATGAAGGCAACGGTCAAACGCGGCTCACTTTCCTTGCTCCATCCCGTGGTTTAATCGGCTATTCCACCGAGTTCCTATCTTCTACAGGCGGTTATGGCATCATGAACCATACGTTTGAAAAGTATGCGCCAGTGATCAAGAACTGGGAACCGGGTCGTACTCAAGGCGCGTTGGTATCTATCAATGCCGGCACTGCGACTACCTACAGTTTGCAATCCGTTGAAGATCGCGGCCAACTCTTCATCAATGCTGGCACGGAAGTTTACGAAGGCATGATTGTCGGTCAAAACTCTCGTGAAAACGACATTGCTGTTAACGTTACTAAGGGTAAGAACCTGACAAACACCCGTGCTGCCGGGAAAGACCATGCAGCTGCCATCAAGACGCCAAAGAAGATGACGCTTGAAGAGTCGATTGAGTTCTTAAACGATGATGAATATTGCGAAGTCACCCCGGAAAACATTCGCCTACGTAAAAAGATTTTAAACACCGGCGAACGTCAAAAGGCTGCAAAGCGTAAGAAGATTGCTGCTTCTAAATAATTTTTAAAAAAGTCGTCAAGTTATTGGCGGCTTTTTTGATTTCAAAAATTAAGCCCTCTTCAAAAAATATCTTAACCACCGTAGACAATGACCTTAATGATAAGCAATGGCAACTTTGAGGCTTTTTTCAGGACTTTTTCTGATTAAGACAAACTAAACTTCCTGATACATTCCAGCAGCAGTGCGATGGGTCACCTTGTTCGAATATTAAGATAGAAAGCAAGAGCTGGCGGAGCGGTGGCGGGCTCAGTGGTGAAATTGGTCTTAAGCGGAGTGGGCTTCTCCGCTTTAGACCAAGGCCGAGCTTCGAAACCGCGGTCTTTGCGGGTTCGAAGTCGTGCCCACCACTCTAGCTGCGCGGTCGCCAGCCGCCACCACCGCGGAGCCAGCTCGGAGTAACGGAAATCACTTAATTAGAGTAGAACCGAGAAAAAGTTGACACTTACCGATTGCCAGTGCGGCTTGGCGGTACGAGCCGGTATGCTATAATTAACCCAATCATTGCTTGAAAGGCCGCGTTTTCCTAATGAAAAAAATACGCCATGTGGATTATTTCATCTTGGTGCCGTATCTGATTTTGTGTGCGATTGGGATCGTCATGGTTTATTCTGCCAGCGCCTATTGGGTACAACGTCAATATGGCGCCGCCGAAACTAAATACTTAGTTCAGCAGATTCTTTTTGTGATTCTTGGCATCGGAACGGTATTCTTCTTTTATAAGATGTCACTCAAGATTTTACGTAATCGCTGGGTGCTTTTTATTTTGATGAGTACCTTGCTGGTGTTGTTGGTTTATTTGATCCTGCATGGTCGTGCGGTCAATGGGGCATCGGCCTGGATTACGATTGGCGGTTTTCGATTACAGCCATCCGAGTTTGCCAAAATGATTTTGATTTTTTATTTAGCGCACATGTTGTCATCGCGTGAAAACAGTTTCCAGCAAGAAAATTTCCGGTTACACCAAATGTGGCAGCCGCTGTTTATGGCCGGCGTCATCATGTTTTTGGTTTTCATTGAGCCGGACACTGGCGGATTTGCGATTCTCTTCTTGATTACCTTGGTCGTTGTGATGTCAAGCGGGATTCCCATGCGTTATGGACTGCTCTGGGTGTTGGGGTTGATTGCAACCGGCGTCTTAGGGTACTACATTGTGTCACATTACCATTTTGCCGGTCTTGAAAATAACTATGCCTACCAGCGACTGGTAGCGGCGATTCACCCGTTTGAGAAAGCCAATGCTGCGGGTAATCAGGTGGTCAATTCTCTTTACGCGATCAATCATGGCGGCTGGTTCGGAGTCGGCTTGGGAATGAGCAGCCAAAAGCTGGGTTATCTGCCGGAGCCATATACTGACTTCATTTTGGCAGTGATTGCCGAAGAGCTCGGATTGGTTGGAACCGTGGTCATCTTAAGCTTATTATTTTTCTTAGTGATGCGGTTTTTCTTAATCGGGGTTCGGTCTAAAAATACGTATCACACCCTGATTGCTTATGGCATTGCGACGATGATGCTGGTGCAAACCATTTTCAACGTGGGTGCAGTGGCAGGCGTTATCCCCGTGACCGGTGTGACATTGCCATTTATTAGTTACGGCGGATCGAGTATGATCGTTTTATCCATGGCAGTAGGGATTATGCTTAATATTAGTTATCACAGCGAACGTACGCAACGAAAGGTAGAGAAGACGCATGCATAAAGTTTTAGTCGCAAATCGGGGCGAAATTGCTATTCGGATTTTCCGTGCCTGTGAAGAACTGGGCCTAAAAACCGTGGGCATTTATGCCAAAGAAGATGCTTTGTCGATTCATCGCTTTAAGGCCCAGGAAAGTTATCAGGTGGGAGCAGGTAAGGCGCCGATCGCTGCGTATTTGGATATGGATGACATTATCCGGATCGCTAAGCAAAGCGGGGCGGATACAATCCATCCCGGTTATGGTTTGCTTTCCGAAAATGCCACCTTTGCGCGAAAAGTACGTGCGGCCGGGCTGACGTTTGTTGGACCGCGCTCGGAACTATTGGATGTGTTTGGCGATAAGGTAGCGGCTAAGGAAGCTGCCCACAAGGCTGGGTTAACGACCATTCCGGGAACACCGGAGCCAACGCGTGATTTTACCGAAATTCAGGATTTTACGGCTAAGCACGGCTTCCCGGTTATGTTAAAAGCGGCAAGCGGCGGCGGTGGTAAAGGCATGCGAATCGTACATTCTGAATCCGAATTAGAAGCCGTTTACCAAAATGCGGTCAATGAAGCTAAGGCAAGTTTTGGCGATGATCGGATGTATGTTGAAAAATATATTGCGTCCGCCAAACACGTTGAGGTACAAGTTCTGGGCGATGAACATGGGCATCTATTGCACCTTTTTGAACGTGATTGTTCGGTTCAGCGCCGGCAGCAAAAAGTTGTTGAAATTGCCCCTGCTGTGGCTCTGCCGTTAGCATTAAGAAACCGTATCTGTCAAAGCGCCGTTGATTTAATGGCCAGTCTGCATTATGAAAATGCCGGCACTGTCGAATTTTTGGTCGATGGCGATCAGTATTACTTTATTGAAGTTAATCCACGTGTGCAGGTGGAACATACCATCACGGAATTGATTACCGGGGTCGATATTGTTCAGTCCCAATTGCGCATTGCTGCCGGGGCCGATTTATTTGCGGACCTGCACTTACCACAGCAAGATGCGTTACGGGAAAATGGGGCGGCTATTCAGTGCCGCATTACGACTGAAGATCCAGAAAATAACTTCATGCCTGACACCGGCACGATTAATACTTATCGGTCACCAGGCGGCTTTGGCATCCGGCTTGATGTTGGTAATGCCTATGCGGGTGCCGTTGTCAGTCCATATTTTGATTCGTTACTGGTTAAGGCAAGTGTCCACGCACCTAGTTTTCCTGCTGCAGTGGCTAAGATGCAGCGCGCGTTACATGAGTTTCAAATTACCGGCGTCAAGACCAACGTCGCCTTTTTGGAACATTTACTGGCAACTCAGACATTCCGGACCGGTGAGGCAGAAACGGCCTTTATTGATGCGCATCCGGAATTATTACAAGTGCAAGCGAAACCAGATATTGCATCCCGGTTGCTTTGGTATATCAGCGATGTAACCGTCAACGGCTTTAAAGGCGTTGAACGTCAAAGCCAAAAGTACTATCCGGAGTTGCAATATACACGCCATTTTGCTGCTGCTAAACCGCAGACGGATTTGGTGGCCCTACTTAAAAATGAAGGTGCCCAGGCGGTTACGGATTGGGTCAAGGCTCATCCAGCGCTGCTTTTAACCGATACGACTTTCCGCGATGCCCATCAAAGTCTGTTTGCAACGCGAATGCGGACCCGCGATATGTTAACGGTCGCCGAGGATATGGGAAACGGCTTGCCTAATCTCTTCTCAATGGAAGTTTGGGGCGGCGCAACTTTTGATGTGGCTTACCGCTTTTTGAATGAAGATCCGTGGGTGCGCTTAAAGAAGTTGCGGGCTGCTTTACCGCACACCTTGTTACAAATGCTTTTTCGGGGTAGCAACGCGGTCGGATATCAAAATTATCCCGACAATGTTATTAAGGCCTTCATTAACCAGGCAGCAAATGACGGTGTGGATGTCTTTCGGATCTTTGATAGTTTGAATTGGCTGCCGCAGATGACTTTGAGTATTGATACGGTTAAGCAGGCTGGCAAGATTGCCGAAGCGACCATGTGTTATACCGGGGATATTTTAAGTGACGCCCATCCGAAATATCAGTTGGCATATTATGTCGACTTAGCTAAGCAGTTAGTTGATGCCGGGGCGGACATGATTGCCATTAAAGATATGGCGGGACTACTCAAGCCACAAGCTGCGACTGAATTGATCGCGGCACTTAAGGATGCGGTGACAGTTCCGATCCATTTGCATACGCACGATACAACCGGTAATGGGATTGCAACTTATCTGGCTGCTACCAATGCCGGCGTGGATATTGTGGATGTGGCGCAAAGCAGCTTTTCCGGGACAACCAGTCAGCCGAGTCTGGAAAGCCTGTATTACGCGTTGAGTGGCAATCAACGTCAGCCGGAAGTCGCGATCGAAAAGGCGCAATTGTTGAATCGATATTTTCAAGCGATTCGTCCGTATTATGCGGACTTCAGTAATGGTGTGACCGGTCCGTTAACCGATATTTACACTGTCCAGATGCCAGGCGGTCAATATAGCAATTTACAACAGCAAGCACACAGCATGGGCATTACGGATTTTGAGGCAGTTAAAGCCATGTATGCGCAAGTCAATACGCTGTTTGGCGACATTATCAAGGTGACGCCTTCGTCAAAAGTCGTTGGGGATATGGCATTGTTTATGTTACAAAATCATTTGACCCCGCAAGATGTTAAGGAACACGGAGAGCAATACGATTTTCCTGCTTCAGTCGTGGCTTTTTTCAAGGGCGACTTAGGGCAGCCGGTCGGTGGTTTTCCTAAAGCCTTACAAGAAAAGATTCTAAAAGGACAAAAGCCGTTAACCGTGCGTCCCGGACAATTAGCCAAGCCGGTTGATTTTGCGGCGGTGCGACAGGATTTAATCGCGGCAGGTGTGCCGGATCCAAGTACCGAAGATATTTTAAGTGCTGTTTTGTATCCTGATGTTTTCAAGGCTTATGCACGCAAGCAAAAGCAAATCGGGCCGGTGACCAAATTGGATTCACCTTCCTATTTTCAAGGTATGCGCCTAGGTGAAACGGTGGAGGTCCCAATTCGGGCCGGCAAGACATTGATTATTCAACTAAACGCCATTGGCAAAGCGGACGCCAGTGGAATGAAGACATTGTACTTTACCGTTGATGGGCAGAAACAGGAAATTCAGATCCGCGACGCTCATCAAAAGAGTGCCGGCTTGCAGCATCAGTTGGCCGAACCGACCGATAAGAATCAAATCGGGGCCCCAATGGCCGGAAAAATTGTTTCGGTTGCCATTAAGCAAGGACAGCATGTGGCCAAAGGTGAGGCTTTGTTTGTCATTGAAGCGATGAAAATGGAAACAACGGTGCACGCACCATTTTCCGGAACAGTGACCCATCTGTATGTAGAAGCAGGCGCATTAATCAAGAGTCAGGAACTGTTGGCTAAACTGCAACCCGGGGCCGCCAAGCAGTGAGTTTAGAAGGTGAGAACATGTTTGCAATGAAACAGCGGCAAGGTTTAGTCGTTTGGGTCTATTCACTCAAGCAATTAAAGACCTTGCGCCGTTATGGCACCATTATGTACGTTTCGCGGCGGTTAAAATACGTTTATTTATATCTGGATCGGGATGAAATTGCAGCAACGAGTCACAAGCTTATAAAATTGCGGTTCGTTAAACGCGTTGAACCATCACATCGGCCTGAGTTGAAAACAGAGTTCGGTGATGAAATTGGCAAATTCAAGCCGACTGAGGAAGATTTGGAAACCAAGGCGAAACCCCAACGACATGCCAGACTTTTAACCGGCGAGGCAAAAGGTGATCAACATGCGCGTCATTAGCGGTACATTTCGGGGATTACGCTTAAATGCGGTGCCGGGTAATCAAACGCGGCCAACCGCCGATAAGGTAAAGGAATCGATGTTTAACATGCTTGGCCCTTATTTTGATGGTGGGCATGCACTGGATTTATATGCTGGCACCGGAGCGCTTGGCATCGAGGCCGTATCACGGGGGTTAACGGATGCAGTTTTGGTGGATCGGCAATATGCAGCGATCAAGACCATTCACACCAATGTTGCCCTGACTAAACAGGCAGAGCGCTTTACGGTTTTGAAAATGTCCGTGACGAAAGCGATTAGCCATTTTGCGGCCAATCACCAGCAGTTTGATCTTATTTTGATGGATCCGCCGTATGCCCAGCAGCATGTTCTCGCACAATTAGCTGCGTTTGTCAGCGAACAATTAGTGGTACCAGGCGGGCGGGTGTTGGTTGAAACCGGCTTGGATGTTGATTATCCTGAGGTCATCCCCGGATATACCAAAATACGGCGTCAGACCTATGGCGTTGCGCAGGTGCTTATTTTAGAGCGAAACGAGGAAGACCATGACTAAGAAAATTGCAGTATTTCCCGGCAGCTTTGACCCGTTTACAAATGGCCATTTAGACACGGTATTACGTGCCAGTCGCTTATTTGATGAGGTGGTCGTTGCGGCGATGACGAACACCAGTAAACGTGCGCTGTTTTCCAGTGATGAAAAACTCGCGCTGATCGAGGCCAGTACCGCTGATATAGCGAATGTTAAGGCAGTTGCGGCCCCAAGACGGTTGACAGTTGAATTTGCCCGGTCAATTGGCGCACGGTTTATCATCCGCGGCATTCGCAATGTTGCCGATTTTGGTTACGAAGCTGATATTGCCACAGTTAATCATGACTTGGATCAGGAAATTGAAACTGTCTTTTTGCTGGCGGACAAGCAGTACGATGCCTTGTCTAGTACGATTATTAAGGAGGTCGCGGCGTTTGGAGGCGACATCCATCGATTCGTACCGGCACCGGTTGAAAAGGCCTTATATGCGAAACTAGGTGAGTCTCATCAAGCAAAGTAATCATTTGAAGCCCAAAAAACGTTGGCGGTGGCTAGTTGGCGCGATTATTGCCATCATCTTGATCGCTGCGTTTTTATTCTTCCCCACCAATTATTATTTGGAAGTACCCGGTTCCGCCGAATCCTTAAAACCGTTTGTCAAAGTCGCCGGCACCAAAGATAAAGCCAAGGGAAGCTACATGCTGACGACGGTCGGTGTTGTGGGCCCGGCTTCACCTGCGTTATTACTTTTCAGCAAAACCCAGGCGCATACTGAGATTGTGTCCAAGCAGGATTTAATGGGTAGTGACAGCAGTGCCGAATACGATCAGTTGCAGACTTACTATATGAAAAGTGCGGCCAATAACGCGGTAGCAGCTGCGTTTAAAGCCGCAAAACAACCGGTCAAAACCGAGCATCGCGGTATCTATGTGATGTCCGTATTGCCACAATCACCATTTAAAGGCAAACTAGCCCTCGGAGACACGATCACAAAATTGAATGGCAAGTCTTATCAAACGGCGGATGCGTATGTCAAGGCCATCAAGTCAAAAAAAGTTGGCACGAATATCACGTTAACCTACCAACATAAGGGCCAAACGAAACAGGCAACCGCTAAATTAATTCGTCTACCGCAGACCAAACGAGCGGGTATTGGCATTACTTTAACTGAGAATACGGCGGTGACCAGCGATCCTAAAGTGACGATTGATGCGGGAAACATCGGCGGTCCTAGTGCCGGCACCATGTTTGCTTTGCAGATTTATACGCAAATCACCCACCAGGATTTACGTCGGGGTCGAATCATCGCGGGGACCGGTACGATTGATCCAGATGGTCATGTCGGTCAGATTGGCGGGATTGATAAGAAAGTTGTTGCCGCGGATGCAAAAGGTGCCAAGATTTTCTTTGCCCCGAATCAACCGGCCACAAAAAAGTTGAAGCATTACGATCCTAATTATGTCAACAACTACGCCGAGGCGGTCCAGACCGCAAAGCAAATCAAGACCAAAATGAAAATTGTGCCAGTCAAAACGCTCGGTGACGTCATTCGTTATATGAAAGCTTATGCCAAAGCTGACCAGTAAGTGGTTAGTGGTTGTAATAAGTTCAATTTAAAGAGGAACTGTTGAAAAAATAGTTCTTTTTGTTTGCCCTGCGTAATGTGTTGTTGAGGTGAGAAAAATGGCGACACTGACTTATTGGCTGAAAACATATTGGTATGCACCCTTGATTATTTTAATCGGCGGTTTCTTTTTTTGGCAGCAGGCGAAGGCAGGATCGGCAAATCAGCCTTTGTCGGTGAGTGTGAATTCCCATAGCAGTTCGCACATGGCGGCGTCACGATCTAGTAGGGCAACAAGCATGAGTGGCAGTCATCGTCCGAGCCACGGTTTCGTGCATTTAAAAGGCGCAATACAACATCCCGGCATTTATCCGGTCAAAGAAAACACGCGCTGGGATGAAGTGGTTAAAGCTGCCGGCGGGTTGACGGCAGCGGCTGATATTCAACAAGTCAATCTAGCCAAGATCGCCAGTGATCAGGAAAGCCTATATGTCCCGGAAAAAGGCGAAACGTCAACTGCAACGGCACCACCTACCACGGCAGGCGGCACTTCTGCTACTGGGAAGCCCGCCCAGACTGCCAGTGGTGCCGTTGTTGATCTTAATAAAGCGGATGTGGCGCAACTGACGACCATCAGTGGGATTGGCCCCAAAAAGGCTGCGGATATTATTAGTTATCGCGACAGCCATGGTGGGTTCAAGGATATTAACGAACTCAAAGAAGTTCATGGTATTGGGGATAAGACTTTTGAAACCCTGGCGCCGCAGCTAACCGTGGGCCCATGAGCGGGCGGTTAATCTTACTTGCGACTGCTTTACTTGCCGGCATCATGGGCGGTATCGGTTTGTGGTGGGTGCTGGCTATCTTGCTTATTTGTCTTGTCATGAAAACCAATCGAACCAGTTTCGTTTATGTTGGCCTTTTTTTAATCATTGGCTGGGGGTGCGGAAGGGCAGATGCCAATCAATGGCAGAATCCGCCGCAACCCCGTGGTAGTGTGACCATCCCGGCGTCAGCCATTAAGCTTAAAGACGGGTATGTCAGCTTTATCGGTCGGGCTGCCAACGGGATTGCCGTCAGTGGTCGTGGTTCGGTCTCAAAGGAACTTGCGGAACGGTTGGCTAGTAATGATCAGCCGGTACAATTGGCCGGTGGTTATGAAGTAGCACGTTTGGCACCCGCACGTAATCAGTTTGAATTTGATTATGCAACTTATGCGTGGCAAAGCCGGCAGCTTGCCTATGAATTAGTCAAACCGACTTTGAACTTTTCTTTTCAACCACGAAGACAATTTTTTGATGTCGTTGATAGTTGGCGCGTCCATCTGTTTGCCTATTTCGAACAATTACCGAACAAGGTACGCCAATATGCCAAAGGGTTGCTTTTAGGGCAATTGGATGATGATTTTTTAACGCAACGCCAAGCATTTGTTGATTTAGGCGTCTTTCATCTTTTTTCGATTTCCGGATTGCATCTGTTCGCCTTGGTTGCCGCGCTTTATTGGTTGGCAGCAAGGTTACGGATACCGCAAGGATTAGTCGATGGCCTGCTATTGGGATTGTTGCCACTATTCTTATTATTGCTGCCATTAGGTGCGGGCTTGTGGCGGGCGGTATGGATGCGGTTAGCTGGCATTATTAATCGTTATCTTCGGTTTGGCTTAACCGGGCTGGATCTGTTTAGTATGGTGTTGATGGTCAACTTGCTCTGGCAACCGCGTGTCTTGATGACCATGGGTGGGCAATTGACGTACTTGATGACCGGGTTGCTCATTGGTTTACCGGCGCTGCATAAGTGGCAGGTGAATTGGCGGTTAGTATTAGGCGGCATGCCTGTCATTGCCTGGCATACGTTCAGCTTTAATCTTTTGACGGTATTCTTCAATTGGCTTCTCATGCCGATTTTTGAACTGATCATTATGCCGGGGTTGGTATTTGCCTTATTGATGCCGCACGCAGGGTTAACATATTTGTTTAACGATGCATTGCAATTATTGGAGACCATCCTCATTCGACTGAGTCACCTGCCTGGGCAGATTATTATCGGTGCGTTTCCCAGCTGGTTGGCTGTGCTGGGGGTTTTTGTTATGATGCTGGTTTTGACGTGGCAATGTTGGCCCGTAGCAGTTGGCTGGTTTGTAGTACTTGCCTTGTGGAGTTGGTATCAGCCGAATTATCGGGTGGTGATGTTTGACGTGGGTCAAGGCGATGCGATTTTGATCGAATCCCCGTTTCATCAAGGGGTTATGTTGATTGATACGGGTGGCCGCATATTCGGCAAAACCAGCCATCCTCCTGTTAGCCGCGCGATTGTCCCATATTTGCATGCACGCGGATATGCCCGCTTGAATACGCTGGTTTTAACTCATCCTGATATGGATCACGTTGGCGATGCACCTAAACTTGCTGAGTTGATACCGATTGAGCGGCTAGTAACCACCCCAACCGCGCAGCATCATCCTATGATTAAAAAAGTTAGCCAGCGGGTTGCCGCAACGCAAACAGTCACAGCGGATCAATGGCTGCAGGTCGGGCCACTTCGATTACAGGTACTTGCGCCAAGTGCCACGAGCCATCACGACCCCCAGGATACAAACGCGGATTCCATTGTTCTCTATGGTAAAATAGGTAGCAGTCGCTGGTTATTTACTGGGGATGCTGACCAAACCGTTGAAAAAACGCAAATTCTGCCGCGACATTTGCAAGTCGACTATTTAAAGGCAGGACACCATGGTTCAAAAACCGCCAGTGCACCGGCGTTAATTTCGAGTTTACAGTTAAAAGCCGCTTTAATTTCCGCTGGTGTCGATAATCGATATGGTCATCCGCATCCAGAAACATTGGCAACGTTTGCTAATGCCCATGTTCCATGGGTCAGTACCAGTGAACAAGGGATGCTTTGGGTGGAACCAAACCCGCAACGTCAACAGGATCAGCTATTTGGCTGGTTGCAGAAAAGGAGCAAACAATCGCATGCAGGTCCGTGATTTTATCAAACATCTTAAAAATGGCGAACGACCGCCGCTGACATTAATTCTTGGCGAGGAGCAGGCTTTACGGCAACAGGCTCAACAAGCGCTGGCTAATTTGATTCCTGAAGACCAAAAGGCCATGAATTTTGGCCGTTATGACATGCATCAAACTCCAGTGGGCGTTGCCTTGGATGATGCGACTTCAATTCCTTTTTTCGGCGAATACCGCGAAGTTGTGATTGACGATCCTTACTTTTTAACCGGCGAAAAAAGTACCGATAAGATTGAACATGATCTCACCGGACTGCAGGCTTATTTTGACAATCCGGTTCCGTCAACGATGATGGTGTTAATCGCACCGTATAAAAAACTTGATGAACGTAAACGGCTGACGAAAGCTTTGAAGAAGGCAGCTTTGATTGTTGATGCTGCGCCACTGGATGAACGGTCAGCGCGAATGGCATTGGCACAAATCTTCAAGCAACATCAAGTCGATATTCAGCCACCAGCACTCGATGCGCTTGTTCAGCGAACGAACGGACAGTATTCGGTCATGATGGGCGAAGTCCGGAAGCTTCTGACGTATGCAAGTGATGGTAGTCCATTAACCGTTGCTGCGGTATCGGCATTGGTCCCCAAGCAGCTTAATGATCGGGTTTTTGATCTGGTAACGGATGTGTTACGTCAAAATGCCGCGGATGCTTTGGCACTTTATCGTGATCTGCTTGCACAACGCGAAGAACCGATTCGGCTCAATGCGTTAATGCTAGGCCAATTTCGACTTTTAATTCAGGTTAAGTTATTAGCACAAAAAGGTTACGGTCAAGGTGATATTGCTGCTACGCTCAAGGCCCATCCGTACCGAGTCAAATTAGCGTTACGGCAGGTTGGTCGCTTGCCTTATCACCAACTGGCCCAGGCTTATAGTGGGCTGGTGGATACTGAAACCGCGATGAAGACGGGAACGATTGATAAGGCACTGGCCTTTGAACTGTTCATGCTGAAGTACACAGGTCAAGCGTCAGCGCATCGGAAGGGGAAGTATACGGCTTCACGCTCCTAAAACTGAGATGGTCAATGATGTGCGGGTGTGCTTAGCCGATGACAACAAAAAATAACCCTTGTGGACGAAATATCGTCACACAAGGGTTATTAAAGTTGGCATAACGCCTTGATTACTTGTTAAGTAGGGCTGCAAGACGGCTCTTGTCGCGACCGGCCTTGTTCTTCTTGATCAGGCCTTTGCTGTTAGCCATGTCGATGGCACGAGTTGCCGCTTTATAAAGATCCTGACTGTTGTCAGCATTTTGTTCGCTTGCACTCTTGAACTTCTTAACAGCGGTACGCATTGCGTTCAGCTGGGCAATGTTACGTTCACGGGCATTTTCCTGCGTCTTAACGCGTTTGATTGCAGATTTGATTTGTGGCATGAGATGTTCACCTCCAACAGTGGATTATGATAAAACTGCATAAGTTTCAACAAACGCTATTATACAGAAGCCAGAGCGGCAATGCAATAAAAAGTTGTAAAGGAAAATTGCTTGATAGCTAAAATTACTTGCAATCAGTGGCAGACTTCGGTAAAGTATGAAGGTACTTTTGAACCTGATACTTAGTTTAGCGAACCACCGACGCTTTACTCAGTTTCAGGCAATATTCTGAAAGGTGGTACAACACAATGGCAATTGACCAAACGCAAAAGAACGAAATTATCAAGCAATACGCACGACACGATGGTGACACTGGTTCACCGGAAGTTCAGATCGCAGTTTTAACTGCTGAAATTCTGGCTTTGAACGACCATTTATCCGTTCACAAGAAGGATCATCATAGTTATGTCGGTCTGATGAAGAAGATCGGCCACCGTCGTAATCTGCTTGCCTATCTGCGCAATAAAGACATCATTCGCTACCGTGACTTAATCAAGTCATTAGGTCTGCGTCGTTAATCACGTTTAACAAAGGTCGCCGCGGCGGCCTTTTTGCGTGTTTTTATATTAATAGCGGGCATCAGCTAGTGGTAAAAGGCCAAAAAGACAGTTCCAACTTACAGGAGGGATCAGCTAATGTATCCAGAATATCGGCAGCGTTATCAGGGTCAGTTAGTACGCGTCACCATTTTAAGCGTAACGACAACGGTTGCTTGGGTGATTGGCACGATTGGCTCACAGTGGGCAGTTGCCGGTGTGAGCCGTCATGATGAAAAACAGGCGTCCTCGGAACAAGTTGATCCGGTACTCGTCGAATTGGTCCGCGTTATCGCAGGTCGCTTAGTCCACAAAAATTTAGCGACGACCTCATTGCCGGAATCATTGCTGCCAATGGTGACGGCACTGACCGAGCATCACTGGCGGGAGCCGGATCCGGAATCGGCGTTAAAGTTGATTCCAAAGCCGGCAGGGGCACCGCTGGACTTCTGGTCATGGCGCAAGGCGGTTTTCTTGACGGTTCCCCAGCAAAAAGTTCGACCAGCTGATTTGCATGAGTGGCTTCGGAACATTTTGCCGAATGTCCATGGGTTAGGATACGGGCCGGTGACAGATCTGGCTGCCTTAGCTGTTTTAGCGCTGGATACCAGTCACCACCTTGCTGCTGGCAGTTCACCTGAAGTAGCGGTGGTGCTGGATAACGGAAAAGAAGTTGCTGCGTATCATCTGGATGCCGCTCAAACAAGCGATACCGGGTATCAAAGTGCACTTAAAGCGGCCAAACAAAATCTGAAAACCGTGCATCGCTTTTTTGCAAACGAGGTGTAACTGCGCCTCCGCGTTTTAAGGTGATATGGTAGTTGGAATTTTAATTGTCTGATAGAGCATGTTGAGCTAACGTTGTCGTTTGGATATTAAGTCCACGTTCTCCATCCAGTGACCATTTTCGGGGGCACTGGATGGATTTTTTTATAGCATTCAACGCCAACCATTTGCCGCCTGAAATTCGGCTCTATAGGTTTTCGCCTTATCGTGTGGTACACTTGTATCAGAATTTATTCGGCGGAGGTATGCGGCAATCGATTGTCGGCAACCATACTTCCATAAATTAACCACGAGGTGAAACCATGACGAAGATCAATCTGGTCGCTCTTGGTGGGGTACGTGAGAATGGAAAAAACATGTACGCCGTCGAAGTTGACGACCAAATTTTTGTATGCGATTTTGGGTTGAAATACCCTGATAATGAATTACTTGGGATTGATGTTGTGATCCCGGACTTTAGCTATTTGACTGAAAATGCCGACCGAATTGCCGGAATCTTTCTAAGTCACGGCCATGCGGATGCAGTAGGAGCCTTACCTTATTTTCTTGTGGATCATCCAGTTCCGGTTTTTGGTTCGGAATTGACGATTGCAATGGCCAAGGTCTTCATGCAGCATGACAGCAAAGCCAAGAAGTTTAAAGACTTTCATGTTATTGATGAAAAGTCGGTCATTGACTTTGGTGATGTGTCGGTATCGTTCTTTAAAACAACGCATAGCATTCCAGGCTCGTTAGGTATCGATATTGAAACCAGCGAAGGCCAGATTGTGTATACCGGCGACTTTAAGTTTGATCCTAGCGCTACCCCGATGTATCAAACGGATTGGGCGCGATTGGCACAAATCGGTAATAAGAAAGTGCTGGCGTTGTTATCTGATTCAGCCAATGCAGAGTCGCCTTATCCGAATGCCAACGAACATGAAATTTATGACCATATCAAAGAAACTTTTGAATACCAAGATGGCCGAATTATCGTGGCAGGTGTTGCCAGCAACATTCAGCGTATTCAACAGGTGATTAATGCCGCTGCATCGCTTGGGCGGCGGGTTGTCTTGACCGGCCGTGATGTCGAAAAGGTCGTTAAAACCGCCATTCGTATGGGTTACATTAAATTGCCGGATGATGACATTTTAGCTAAAACCAAAGAGCTAAAAGGCCTGGCACCGGAAAAGACCGTCATTCTTGAAACCGGTCGGATGGGTGAGCCGATGAAGTCATTGCAACGAATGGCAACATCCCGTCATCGCCTGATTCACATCCATGAAGGTGATCTTGTTTTCATTACCACCACGATTGCCCATGCGATGGAAACTATGGCGGCTCGAACGAAAGACATGATTTATCGTGCAGGCGGGGATGTCAAAGTCTTAGGCGACGATATTCACTCTTCCGGCCACGCTTATAAGAATGATTTGCAACTGATGATCGATTTACTCAAGCCAGAATATTTGGTACCGGTACAAGGCGAATATCGCTTACTTGCAGCCCACGCGGAAATTGCGCATGAAGCTGGCATTCCGTTAGCTAACATCTTTATTGTCGGGATGGGCGATATTTTGCGGTACGAAAAAGGCCAGATGAACGCCTCCGGTCATGTCAACGCCGGCAATACCATGATTGATGGCATTGGCGTTGGCGATATCGGCAATATTGTTTTACGTGATCGCAAAATGCTGGCCGAAGATGGCATTTTCATTGCGGTTGTCACCATTGACCGTAAGAAAAAGCGCGTTGTTTCCAAGCCCAAAGTCACAAGTCGCGGGTTTGTTTATCTTAAAACCAGTCGTGACTTATTGGCCGAAAGCGGCACCTTGGTAACGGAGACGGTACAAAAGAATCTGGATAACAAAGAATTTGACTGGACCCATTTGAAACAAGATGTTCGAGATAAACTCAGCCGCTTCTTATTCGAACAGACAAAGCGGCGTCCTGTCATTTTGCCGGTCATCATGGAAATTAATCAAAACAGTGCAAAACGGCAATAAACAACAAAAAATTCGGATCATTTTCCGAATTTTTTTATTGTCATTGCAATATCTGAATAAAACAACGACAGGAGGAAGGCATGACCAATATGGTATCATTACCCGACAATGAGCAACGTCACCTGACAATCGGCAAACAGGCGCTGCAAAAGGGTAACTATGCTTCGGCGGCGGCGCATTTAGAAAAGGCGTATGAAGCAAAGCAAACTTTTGCAATCGCCCAGCCATTAGCGGCTAGTTTAAATGGGCTTAAACAGTTTCATGAAAGTCTCAATGTGATGTTGGCGCATTACCAGTCGTTTATGCAAACAGACGGTGATGTCCAACTGGTTTTGGATGCTTGGCTTGGTACGCTTAACTTTGTCATGGCGCGAACGATGCTGCGGCAACTTGATCCGATTCGGCGCCAGCGTTTTCGCCAGCAAATTGAGGCGGCAGAAGCTTTAGCCTTGAATGAACGGAGCGAACAAATTGCGGAACTGGTTCGCAAAGTCAGCCATCTGGGGGGCTTTTCCCGGCAGGAGCAGCAGGATCTGTTTAGTCAGGTGGGGTTATTGCCAAAAGCACAACTCATCAAAGCGGCGGTTCCCGACTTGATCGACGAATCGATTCCAGTGGCGATGCGCCTGTCATTGTTAGACCTTTTAACGAATGTTGGCTATGATCAACCGGTGCAATATCAGGCTTATGATCGAGTCGAAACCATTATTCCGAGTGAGTTACCCGGCATGGCGGATGAGCCAACCGGGCCACAGATTCTGGATCGACTGCAAAAAGCATTAGGCGATGACGATCAGGAGCTGGGGCAAGCTTTGATCCAAATGGCGCGGGTACAGATTGCCTTTTTATATCCGGATATCAGTCGGCTAATTCCTGACCAAGCGGCATTTGTTCAAGCTTATCTTGATCATCATCAGGGGAAAACCACCGCGTTTGACGATCTTTTTGCTTGGCAAGCGGCTGAAACAGCGAAATTGTCCGAATAGGCGTGATGACACGTTTTCACTGTAAATGAAAGAAACTTGACGGTAGCTGTTTACAAAGTGAAAATGACCATGTATACTCATTGCTGGAATTCATTTCCAGCGTAGATATTTGTTTTGGTATTTACGCTCAAATGTAGTACACTTAAACGTAAAGGATTATCAGGGTACACAAACAAGGTATCCTGTATTCTTACGAAAAATACAGGAGGTTCGTTTTTTCATGGCTGAAAAAGAACACTATGAACGCACAAAGCCCCACGTAAACATTGGTACGATCGGGCACGTTGACCACGGTAAAACTACTTTGACCGCGGCTATCACCAAGGTATTGTCGGAGAAAGGCCTTGCCCAAGCGCAGGACTATGCTTCGATTGATGCTGCTCCAGAAGAAAAAGAACGTGGTATCACCATCAACACCGCCCACGTTGAATATGAAACGGAAAAGCGCCACTACGCACATATCGATGCGCCAGGGCATGCCGACTACGTTAAGAACATGATCACCGGTGCTGCCCAGATGGACGGTGCGATTCTGGTCGTTGCTGCAACTGATGGCCCAATGCCACAAACACGTGAACATATTCTGTTGGCGCGTCAGGTTGGTGTTGATTACATCGTTGTTTTCTTGAACAAGACTGATTTGGTTGATGATCCAGAATTGATCGACTTGGTTGAAATGGAAGTTCGGGAATTGCTCAGCGAATACGATTATCCTGGTGATGATATTCCTGTTCTCCGCGGTTCTGCCTTGAAAGCACTTGAAGGCGATCCTGAACAGGAAAAGGTTATCATGGAATTGATGGATACCATCGATGAATATATCCCAACCCCAGTTCGTGAAACCGACAAGCCTTTCTTGATGCCTGTTGAAGATGTCTTCACCATTACTGGTCGTGGTACCGTTGCTTCAGGTCGTATCGATCGTGGTACGGTTAAGGTCGGCGATGAAGTTGAAATCATCGGTTTGAAGCCAGATGTTCTCAAGTCCACCGTTACCGGTCTTGAAATGTTCCGTAAGACCTTGGATCTTGGTGAAGCCGGCGATAACGTTGGTGTCCTGCTTCGTGGGATCAACCGTGACCAAGTTGAACGTGGCCAAGTTTTGGCAAAGCCAGGTTCAATCCAATTGCACAACAAGTTCAAGGGTGAAGTTTATATCTTGACAAAAGAAGAAGGTGGCCGTCATACGCCATTCTTCTCCAACTATCGTCCGCAGTTCTACTTCCACACCACCGATGTTACCGGTGTGATTGAATTGCCAGATGGCGTTGAAATGGTTATGCCTGGCGATAACGTTACTTTCGAAGTTGACCTGATCGCTCCGGTTGCTATCGAAAAAGGTACCAAGTTCACCGTTCGTGAAGGTGGCCGTACTGTTGGTGCCGGCGTTGTTTCCGAAATTCTTGACTAATTTCTGAATAAACGTTTAAAAGTCTGCAAGCTTGCTTGCAGGCTTTTTTTGTGAGCGCGAGCCGGCGCGGTTAGAAGCCGGAGTGTAAGCGGCCTTAGCCGTGATGGCTGGTCTTTGGCCATTGCGGCTAAGGTCCTTACACGCAGACTTCTGCGCCGGGGAACACGTTATGGGAGTAAGCTGGAACATATGAGGCATAATGGCCGGGCTTTGGCCATTGCGCCTCAGGGTCTTTACACGCAGACTTCTGCGCTGGGGAACGCGTTATAGAAAGTGAGCGCGAGCCGGTGATGATTACAGGGTTGCGTGTCAGGTCAATAATAATGGATAAGGAATGAATAATCGCAGGTATTTTACGTTTCAAGATTTTGACGCTTGAACAGCCTTGGGAAATCAAAGATTATTTTATCGAATCATGACACCAAAAAATCTCAAGTCGTGTTTGGCTTGAGATTTTTTGGGCTATTTTCAGCAGGGATTAGGTAAACCAAGTAACTGCAAAACATTAGCCGCTCTGAGTGATCAAGGAAGGGATTTAAAATTAAGCTGACTGTTTAATTTCGCTTGGCTGTGTCACTGTAATCTTGGTTTTAGCTGGTTCAATTTTGTCCGCTTCCAGAATGATGTTACCGATCGATTGTACTCGGATGTTGCCGCTGCTTGGATTCTTGACGCTGACAATATCGGAACAAATATCGGCATTGATATTGGTGCTGTATTCAAAGACCAAATCGGAATGAAGCAGTGCGCAGTTTTTCATTGTTAAATGATCAACATAACATAACCCCTGATTGCTCTCGATTGTACAATTGATAAGCGTCAGATTTTTTGTATTCCAGCCTAGATAAGCACCATTAATAGTGGAATCATAGATAGTAATGTTCTCACAGTTCCAAAATGCATCTTTGGTTACAAGCGTGGAATGATGAATTTCAACATTTTTAGCACCATCAAAGGCGTAATCACCAATCAAATCGAGGTGGTCGGCGACAATGTTTGTGCTATTCATACCAAAATAGTTCCCATTTGCTTGCACATGGTCGAGTCTAATGTGATTGCAGTTCCACAAACTTTCACTGGCATCGGAAAAAATGAACGTTTTTTAGGCGAATATTCTGGCTACGGCGAAAAGTTTTTGGTGCTTGAATTGTACTATCGGACATAGTGATGTCATTCGTATACCAGATGCCTGACCGCGCCATGGTTTCGAAGATGGTGTTAGACATCGTGATGTGCTGGCTGTACCAAAGTGGATACTTATATTGAAAAATTGACTGATCTAGTTTAATATTGCGACTTTCCTTCAGAGGAGATTCACCTTTTCCAAAAGTCGTTTTGACAATGGTGGCATTTTCCTGACCAAACAGAGAACGTTCACCATGAAAAAATTGATTGTTGTAACTCACCATAAAAGATTCGCTTCTTTCTATATGTTCTCGAAAAATGGTCGCTACTTCCAAAACTTTGATTGCAGCTGTTACGCTACGATGTCATGGAGAAGTTCAGCAGCCTTACCAGATAAATAAATGGTATTTGACTCATGCAAACTGTCTCTAGCAGATTGAGAGGTATTGATGACAATTTTTGGACAGTTTAATCGAAAACTGGTGGCAGGACGGCGCGTGCCAATGATTAACAAGAGGTCCGCTTGTGCGAGCATTTGCTGACCATATTTTATTTCGTCTGGGTAGGTTGCCAGGTGTCTTAAAACGAAGTCAGGTAAAATCAGTCCGCCACAATTGGGGCAAGTCGGCACAGTGCTGGTTGACGGTTTTTGCCAGTCATAAGAATGATGACAAATCGTGCAGTGATTATGCCGGACATCGTCCCAGTATTCGGCAACATGACGGGTTCCGGCTGTTTGATGGAGATAGTCAACATTCATCGTCACCACACCAAGCAGCTTGTTAGCCTGTTCGAGCTGCACTAACGCTTGATGGGCTCTGTTGGGTAACGCTTCCGGCTGACAGAACGTCTGGCGGTATAGCTGGTAGAAAGCGGACGGGTCGGCGCTGACTTCTTCTGGATCAAGAAAACGAAATACGTCACCAGCAAATTTGTGTGATTTTTTTAAGATTTGATCAATCCCGTTCAAATCTGGAATGCCAGATTCTGTGGAGATACCGGCACCAGTGAAGGCAACGATTTGGTGATGTTGGCGAATAAGGGTTGCTGCCTGCTGTAAACGTTGTGCTTGTTTCAAGGGACTCATCTGGTTTCGAAAACGTGCCGGGCAACCGTTAAGCCATTTAGTACCCGAGGAAAGCCAATATAAGGAATGCAGTGAATCATCGTTTCGACAACTTCGGTTTTAGTCAGACCGACATTGAGTGCACCATTGAGATGAACCTGTAGTTGGTCGGCGGTATCGCCTTGGATAAGCAGCGCGGTCACGGTGATCATTTCCCGCTGTTTTAGATCCAAGCCGGGACGGTTGTAAATATCGCTAAAAGCAAATTCCAAAATATATTTACCAACATCAGGCGCAATGTCGGCTAACGAATGCATAACGTTGGCCGCAGCCTCACCGTCAACTTGGGCAAGCGTCTCCTGACCATTTTCTAATCGTGTTTTTTCTGACATGTTCATGACCTCTTTCATTTAGGATAGCTTCACTCTAAATGCTGGAGTTAACTCCATGTCAATCACTTTTTTGAATTTTCTGTGGTTAATTTGGCTTTTAGCTGATGATAGGTCGTGATTTTGTTTTCTAAAAATGCAATATGGGCATCAATTTCCCGGCGTTGTGCCGCTAACCGGGATTTTTGCGTGAAGAGTAACTTCAGACGTTCGTCAATGGTGCTATTGCCTTGATAACGTAAACGGGCATAAGTTTTGATTTCCTTGATGGGCATGCCAGTTGCTTTTAGCCGCTTGATGAATGCAATCCAGCGCTGATCAGCATCTGAGTAGGTCCGTCGATTATTTTGATCGCGGTCGGGAATAATCAAGTGTTCTTTTTCGTAGTATCGCAACGTATCAATTGACAGTGAAACCAATTTTGAAAATTTACCAATTGGGTAGCCCATCAACGAAGCCTTCTTTCTTAGGTTATGTTGGGTTGTATGATGAGACTTTCTGTGAAATTAGTCAATACTTATACAAGAGGCTAAGCGTTTTAATCGCTAAACTAAAACTATTGTTATATGATAAAGTCTCGGAAAAGGGGGCCATTCATTTGACGAAATCAACAACTTGGCGGATGATCGCATTTTTCTGGCATCAGCTGGCAGATATGAAACGTCAATTGTTCCGTATTATTGCGGCATTGGTAGGGGTGGCGGTGGCTTCGTATCTGGTGCCGCGATTAACGCAATATGTCATTGATCAGGTCATTCCGCAACGTGCGATGGGAACACTAATGGGCGTGATTGCGATGGCGCTCTTGCTGACGGCTATGGCTGGGTGGTTAAGCGGTCTTAGTACTTATTGGATCGGTCAGGTGAGTTTGCATGCAATTGCCCGCATGCGCGATGACTTGTTTCGCCATACGCTGGGATTAGATATGCGGTATTTTGAAACGAGTCAAACGGGTGATTTGATGGTGGTGCTCACGAGTGACGTCAATACGTTACAGCGTTTAATATCGAGCAATACATTGGGTCTATTTGGCAGCTTACTCAGTTTTGTCGTCGTACTGGTGCTGATGATCGTTCAGGACTGGCAACTGACCGGGCTGATTTTATTAACTTTTCCGGTTTTGTTTATTCTGAATAATATTTTCGTTCGCAACATTCGTGCTGCTTATCGGCGGGTGCGGGCAAGCTCTGGCATGATGAATAATCAAATTCAACAGGCTTTGACGAGTATCGGGCTGATTAAAAGCTTTACGACCGAAGCCACAACGGCAAGGACCTTTCAACAAGCCAATGCACGTAACCGCGATTATCAACTTAAAGCGACCAAACTCAGCGCGACTTTTTCACCGCTAACCGATTTCGTCAATTATTTGGGAACGGCAATTATTTTAGGCTTTGGTGCGATTCAGGTGATGCATGGTCAGTTTACGATTGGCTTGATCGTCGCTTATACTGCCTATCTTGGCATTTTGCAGGCGCCCATTCGCCAACTGACCGGGTTGATTCAACAATTACAGCAGGCAACGGTTTCGTTTGAACGGATTGAAGCATTGCAGGCAGCGACTCCGCAAATTGTTTCGCCGCCAAATGCTGTCCACTTGCCGCGATTTCAGAAACGAATCCAGTTTGATCACGTAGATTTCAGTTACGATGAGGCTGTGCCAGTACTGCAGGATGTCGACTTTACCATCGAAAAAGAAGAAGTCGTGGCACTGGTTGGGTCGTCAGGCGCCGGAAAAACAACGATTACAAATTTATTGGCGCGGTTTTACGATCCCACTAGTGGGCGTATTTTGATGGATGGCATCGATTTGCGTCAGGCGGATCTGATGAGTTTACGGCAACAAATTGCCATTGTCTCGCAAGATGTGATCTTGCTTGATGGCACCATTCAGCAGAACCTTGAATATGGCACATCATCTGCCAGTGAGGCGGCCATTTGGCAAGCAGCAGAGGCCGCTAACATTGCAGCTTTTATCCGCAGTTTGCCTCAAGGACTGGCGACGCAGGTAGGTGAGCGCGGAATTCGGTTATCAGGCGGGCAAAAGCAGCGCATCGCAATCGCGCGAGTTTTCTTGAAAAATGCGCCGATCGTCATCCTTGATGAAGCAACCGCCGCATTGGATAATGAGTCGGAGCGTTTTGTGCAAACCAGTTTTGATCGGCTAATGACTGACCGGACATCGATCGTTATCGCGCACCGGCTTTCCACCGTGCGGCACGCGGATAAGATTCTTGTATTAGCACATGGGCGAATTGTTGAAGCGGGGAATCACGAGCAGTTAATGGCCCAAAACGGACGCTACAAGGAACTCTATGATTTACAGTTTACGTGATTGCTGTTGTTGCGATTGTTATTCTTAGGTTCATGCGCAGTTTGTGAAAATCAGAAAAAATCAAGTTGCGACAAGGCTTTTTTTGTCACAACGTTTACTTTCCCACCGGTTTCGGGTATCATACATTAAGTATGCAATGTGAATTGCGAGACTAATTGTCGGAGGTACAGCATGTCTGCAAAATGGGAAAAAAAGGGCACCAATGATGGTGAACTCACCTTTGAAATCGATTTACCAAAAATTCAAGAAGGCTTAGACCAGGCGTTTCAACGTGTTCGTAAGAACCTGACCGTCCCTGGATTTCGGAAGGGCAAAGTTAGCCGGACCGTTTTCAAACGGATGTATGGTGATGCCGCGTTATATGAAGACGCCTTGAACATCTTGTTACCAGATGCTTATGAAGCAGCGGTTAAGGAATCCGGTATTGACCCGGTTGACCAACCAAAAATTGACGTTGAGTCCATGGACGAAGGCAAGCCTTGGGTGATCAAGGCTAACGTAACGGTTAAGCCAGAAGTTAAACTTGGCCAATACAAGGGCGTTGAAGTGCCTAAGCAAGACGTTGAAGTATCTGACGACGACGTTAACGCTGAATTGGAAAAGCGCCGCGAACAACAAGCCGAACTCGTGGTTAAAGACGACAAGGCAGCTGAAAATGGTGATACCGTTGTGATTGATTACGTCGGCACCATTGATGGCAAAGAATTTGACGGCGGTTCTTCCAAGAACTATAGTTTGGAACTCGGCTCAAATTCATTTATCCCTGGCTTTGAAGAACAATTGGTCGGCCATAAATCTGGCGATGAAGTAACCGTCAATGTTACGTTCCCAGAAGACTACAAGGCAACCGATCTTGCTGGTAAAGCAGCTGAATTCAAAACCACCATTCATGAAGTTAAGGTCAAGGAATTGCCAGAATTAGACGATGACTTTGCCAAGGATCTTGATGATGATGTCGATACATTGGCTGAGTTAAAAGACAAGATCAAGAAAGAATTGACCGATCAGCGTAAAGAAGCGGCCAAGAATGCGGTTCAGGAAGCGGCCATCAAGAAGGCTACCGAGAACGCAACGATCGAAGAAGTGCCAAATGCGATGATTGAACAAGAAGTGCATAATCAAATGGATCAATACCTAGGCAATATGCAACGCCAAGGTATCAGTCCTAAGATGTACTATCAATTGACCGGTACGACTGAAGAAGATCTGCATAAACAGTTTGAAGCCGATGCAGAAACTCGGGTTCGTACTAACTTGGTTCTTGAAGCCATCGTTAAGGCAGAAGATATTCAGCCAACTGAAGATCAAGTGACCGAAGAAGTTAAGAATTTAGCTTCCGAATACAACATGGATGAAAAAGCCGTTCGTCAGGCATTGAGTGAAGATATGCTCAAGCACGATATTGGGGTTAAAGAAGCCATCGACATCATTACTGACAATGCCAAAGAGGTTGAAGCGGCCAAGGATGAAACAGCTGATAAGGCTGATTCTGACAAGAAGTCAGCTAAATAGTTGTCACAATCGCGTCAAAGAGACGATCCTTGATCGTCTCTTTTGTCGTCTTAACAGGTCCAAAAAGCCGAACAGATCCCTTGACATTGGCATAGCGGTTAGTTGCTAGTCGGTACTTGACGGTTCTGGTAGAATGAAGGTAACAAGAAAGGGTTGAATTAGATGTTTGACAACGTTGAAACAACGGGTCCGGTGACTTGCTCTTTTTGTGGCAAGTCTCAGGATCAAGTGAAGAAAATCGTTGCTGGCCCTGGGGTTTATATTTGTAATGAATGTATCGACCTCTGCAAAGAGATCATTGACGAAGAATTTAAAGAAGAAGCCTATCAGAATCTGCTCGAAGTCCCTAAGCCAATCGAAATCATGAAATCACTTAATGATTACGTGATTGGGCAGGATGCTGCGAAAAAAGCACTTTCGGTTGCCGTTTATAATCACTACAAGCGCGTTAACCAGATGCAGACTGCGACAAAAGACGATACTGAACTCCAAAAGAGTAACATCGCACTGATCGGCCCAACCGGTTCAGGGAAAACATTCTTGGCGCAGACTTTAGCCAAGATCCTGAATGTGCCATTTGCCATTGCGGACGCGACAACGTTAACAGAAGCTGGTTATGTGGGCGAAGACGTCGAGAACATTTTGCTTAAATTGCTGCAAAATGCTGATTACGATGTTGAGCGCGCTGAAAAGGGTATCGTTTACATTGACGAAATTGACAAGATCGCCAAGAAAGCCGAGAACGTTTCGATTACCCGTGATGTTTCCGGTGAAGGCGTTCAGCAAGCTTTGTTGAAGATCTTGGAAGGTACGATTGCCAATGTTCCGCCACAGGGTGGACGTAAACATCCGCAACAGGAGTTTATCCAAATCGATACCACCAATATTCTCTTTATTGTCGGCGGTGCCTTTGACGGTATTGAAAATATTGTCAAGAACCGGATTGGCGAAAAGACGATTGGCTTTGGTACCGACTCCACCAATCAAGTGGATCCGGATAAGTCACTGATGCAGCAGATTATTCCGGAAGACCTCATGCAATTTGGAATTATTCCTGAGTTCATCGGCCGAATTCCGATTTTGGCAGCATTGGAGAAGCTCAACGAAAGCGACTTGGTTCGGATTTTAACCGAACCGAAGAATGCGTTGGTTAAGCAGTATCAGAAGTTGTTAAGTCTCGATGATACGGATCTTGAATTCACACCTAACGCATTGAAGGCCATTGCCCATCAAGCGATTGTACGTGACACTGGGGCGCGTGGCTTGCGCTCTATCATGGAAGCCATCATGCAAGACACCATGTTTGACTTACCTAGTCGCAGCGATGTCGACAAGGTAGTCGTCACAAAGTCTGCTGTTGAAGGCAAGGCTAAACCACAATTAGTGCTTACCAAGGGCCGTGAAGCCTCCTAAAGCAAGCAGGGTTTCAAAGAGCACCAGGTTGGATAACCTGGTGCTCTTTGTTTGGGCTCAACCATGAATAAAGATTTGTAAATTCCTGCTAGCGGCCCAGTCAGCTTTTAAAATATGCTAAACTATTGAAGGCAGTGGTGCTTGAGTGCCACTAAAAGAGATGAATAAAAAAGGAGGCCGTTTAAGATGGACGTCCATGATGTCAAACTGACAATCAGTGCGGTTGCGGCTGCGCAATATCCAGAAGATGGCCGTCCGGAGATCGCCTTTCTCGGACGCAGTAATGTTGGCAAATCTTCACTGATCAATAAGTTAATTAAGCGTAAGGCGATGGCTAGAACATCCAGCGTTCCGGGGAAAACCCAGACGCTTAATTTTTACGATCTTGATAGTCGCCTGTTTTTTGTTGACGTTCCCGGTTATGGGTATGCCAAGGTCAGCAAATCAGCTCGGGCAAAGTTTGCAGCGATGATCGAGACCTATCTTACGACGCGACAACCATTACGTGGGGTTGTCTTGCTGGTGGATAGTCGTCATGAGCCAACCGCCGACGATATCAGTATGTATCAATATTTAAAGTATTATCAGCTCAGGACTTTAGTGGTCGCCACGAAAATCGACAAAACGCCTAAAAGTAAACGGCTGCATGTTGTTAAGCAAATTAATCAACGGTTGGATTTAAACCAGACTGACACGGTTATTCCGTTTTCCGCAGTCACCGGTGAAGGCTATGATGCGATTTGGTCTTGGTTGAGTCAGACTTCGGGAGTGGGGGAAAATGAATAATGAACTTTAATGAATATCAACAGAAGGCTAACCGCACATTGGCTGGCAACGAACATGTGTTAACCAACTTATCGCTAGGCTTGGCAAGTGAAAGCGGCGAAGCAATTGACTTGATTAAAAAGTACACCTTTCAGGGTCAGGATTTAGATAAGGTTAAATTACAGCACGAATTAGGGGATGTGCTGTGGTATCTTTCTCAAATTGCATTGTGGGCTGACATTGACTTTGATGATGTTGCCGCTGGTAATATTAAGGCATTGGCAAAACGCTATCCGCAATCCAAAAAGTGAACTTAGCACCATTCAGAACATATTTAAACGCAGCTAATGATTTAGCGTCTAAAAAAGCGACCTCCGAAAAATTTTCGGCAGTCGCTTTTCTGTTTGCTTGAGTATGGAAATCAGCATAAATGGTTACTTTACTTTTTCGGCTTTTTAGCGCTATCTTTATCAGACTTTTTCGTCATCTTTTCGTGATGTTTTGGATCTGGCCCGGTAGCTTGTTCTTTATCGCTGGGAATGCTTGCGAATTTATCGAACATGTCGTTTAGGTTGGTTTGAGTGTTGATCTTAAGTGCCATGCACGGCCACCCCTTTCCTTGGAGAAAGTATAGCATCAACCAGCATTAGCGTCTAGACTGACAACCGGTTTTTCTAATGCCGATATTTGGCCAAAGGTTGATCTTGAAAACGATTTAAGAACTAGGCCGTGTTTTTCGATGATTTTACGAGTTAAAAAAAGAGTCACCAAAATATGAATATTTATTGCATAAAAATTGAATTACGTGTATAGTACATTCTTGTAATCAAGGAGGGTATTATGACGCATTTGAAACGTTGGTTAATCGCTTTGGTCGCAGTTTTTGCCGCAATTGTGACCTTAAATATGCAAACTGTCCAGGCAGATGACAGCCTGGCAAAGATTCAACAAAAAGGCACGATTGTGATGGGCACTAGCCCTGATTATGCACCATACGAGTTTTTGGTGAATAAAAATGGCAAGAATCAGGTTGTCGGCATGGATGTCGAAGTTGCCCGCAAAATTGCCAAGGATCTTGGGGTCAAGTTAGTCATCAAGCAGATGAATTTCAGCTCGTTGCTAGTGGCGCTGCAATCCGGCAAGGTTGATATGGTGCTGGCTGCCATGTCACCGACTAATGCTCGCCGCAAGTCAATTGATTTCTCCAAGACGTATTATAAATCGGGTCAGGATATTCTGATTAATAAGACGGATGCTAAGATTTACAAAGACCACAAGAGTTTTGCCAATAAGAAAGTCGGCGTTCAAAACGGTAGTCTGCAGGAGACCTTAGCAAAAACCCAAATGAAGTCCAGTACGACTTTAGGACTGACAAAAGTAACCGATTTGATTCTGGCGCTAAAAACCCACAAAGTCGCCGGGGTTGTCGCGGAAGGTGCGGTTGCTGAGGCCTATACGTCTAACGATGATAAATTGGTTGAAATTCCCGGTCATTTTAATCTGTCAAGTGACACGATGGGGACTGCTATCGGGTTTGCCAAAGGATCTGATTCTTTAGTCGCAGCGGCCAATAAGAGCTTAGCAGATATTAAACAAAAGAATTTAATCCCGCAATATCTGAAAACCGCTGGCAGTTACATGAAGACGAATACCGAAGATACCAGTATGCTGCACTATTGGACTTATTTCCTTAAAGGGGTTGAGTATACTTTACTCATCAGTGCGATTGGGGCGTTCTTTGGGGTCTTACTTGGTACGATCTTTGCTTTATTGCGGTTGAGTAAGCATCGATTGCCACATCTCATTGGGGTTGCCTACATCGAGTTCGTCCGTGGTACGCCGTTGATGATTCAGGTCATGTTTGTCTACTTCGGTATTGGCATTTTCATTGATATTCCAGCGCTAGTAGCAGGGTTGATCGCGGTATCGCTTAATTCAGCTGCATACGTTGCCGAGATTATCCGTAGTGGGATTGATAGCATCCCGATTGGTCAGACTGAAGCGGCCCGTTCGCTGGGCTTATCCGAGCGCCAAACGATGACCAGCGTTGTGTTACCGCAAGCCATCAAGAACATTTGGCCAGCGTTAGGAAACGAGTTTATCTCACTGATTAAGGAAAGTTCCATTGTTTCGATCATTGGGGTTACGGACTTGATCTATCAATTAACGGTGGTTCAAACCGCAACTTATAAAGGTGTTCAGCCGATTCTGATCGCAATGGTCTTATATTTTGTTTTGACATTCGGGCTATCCAAGCTCCTGAGTCACTTTGAAAGGAAGATGAATCATGCAGCATAAACCTTTGATCCAAATCAACCACTTGACCAAGAAGTTTGGCGATAATGTGGTCTTGAATGATATTAGCGAAACGATTGACCAAGGCGATGTGATTGTCGTGATCGGTGCGTCAGGTGGCGGGAAAAGTACCTTCCTGCGCAGTTTAAATCTGTTGAACCGTCCAACTGCAGGCGAAATCCTTTTTGAAGGAACAAACCTGGTTGATCTTAGCGAAAAGCAGTTGGATAATGTCCGGGAGAAAATGGGGATGGTGTTCCAGAGCTTCAATCTTTTTCCGAATATGACGGTTCTAGAAAACATCAAGCTGGCGCCGTTAAAAGTCAAAACGGTGACGGATGAAGAAGCAACCAAAACAGCCAAGGAACTGTTGGAACAAGTTGGCTTGGCGGAAAAAGCCGATGCCTATCCTGCTAGCCTCTCCGGTGGTCAACAACAGCGGGTGGCGATTGCCCGCGCGCTGGCGATGCACCCTGATGTGATGCTCTTTGACGAACCAACGAGTGCATTGGATCCGGAAATGGTTGGTGAAGTTTTGAAGGTCATGCAGGATCTTGCCAAAACCGGAATGACGATGGTCGTGGTGACGCACGAAATGGGATTTGCCCGCAGTGTGGCCGACCAAGTCTGGTTTATGGATGGCGGGAAGATTCTTGAAAAAGGCACGCCTGAACAGCTTTTCGAACATCCTCAAGAAGAGCGGACACAAGACTTTCTTTCTAAGATTCTCGCACAATAATTTTCATCAAAGTACTTTGTCTGGCACATACTGGGCAAGGTGCTTTTTTTGTGAAATCGAGCTGGTGGGGTATCATGAGGTTTGAGGCAGAAGTACAGGCTAGATGTGACAAGCATGCTGGCATGTGTATAGGCTATCTGCTTGCAATCGTATTTTAGAATCTTTATAATGTTAGGCGAACATTTGTTTTATAAGGAGCTTACAATGGCATCTGCACACATTGAACATAAGTTATCGTTACTGCCGGATCTTCCTGGTAGCTACCAAATGAAAGACATCAACGGGAAGATTATTTATGTCGGCAAAGCCAAAAATCTCAAGAATCGGGTTCGATCCTACTTTAAGAGTTCGCATGACGGAAAAGTAGCGGCAATGGTGGCACAAGTGGCGGATTTTGACTACATTGTGACCTCTACGAATAAAGAGGCGTTCTTGCTTGAGATTACGTTGATTCAAAAGTACCAACCTTATTACAATATCAAGCTGAAAAAGGGGACTGGTTACCCTTATATCAAGATCACCAATGAACGCGACCCCAAGATTGAAATTACCGGGACGATTCGCAAAGACGGCGGCTACTATTTTGGCCCTTATCCCAATGTTTACGCTGCCCAGGAAACCATGCACTTTATTCAAAAAGTGTATCCACTACGCCGCTGTAACGGCTATCAGGGTCGCCCGTGTCTTTATTACCATATGGGGCAGTGTCTCGGCGCTTGTTTTCGCACCGTCCCGGAGAAGGAATATACCGATCAGATTGCGCGAATTAAACGCTTTTTGAACGGTAATGTCAGCAAGGCCAAGGCCAGTTTGACTGCCAAAATGGAGCGCGCGGCAAAGAATCTGCAATTTGAACGGGCAGCCGAGATTCGGGATCAACTTTATTACATTGAGCAAACGGTTGAGAAGCAAAAGATTATTTCGACGGATAATACCACGCGCGACTTGTTTAATTTTTATATGGATAAAGGCTGGATCAGCATTCAGGTCTTCTTTATTCGCCAGGCGCGATTGATGAAGCGTGAGTCGCGCTTGTTTCCGGTGGTCAATACGGCTAAAGAAGAGTTTGAATCTTTTATCTTACAATTCTACAGCCGGAAAAATAACGTTAAACCGCGTGAAGTATTGGTGCCTGCAGGGCTCGATAATAAGGTGCTAGCCGATATCCTTGAAGTACCGGTGCGCACACCCCAACGAGGCGAAAAACGCGAGCTGATGGCGCTAGCAGCCAAGAACAGCAAGATTAAACTGGAAGATAAGTTTCGGTTAATGGAATTAGATAATCGAACAACGGTAGGGGCGATGAAAGAGCTGATGGCAGCCTTAAAGTTACCGATGGGCCATGTAGTAGAAGCATTTGACCATAGTCATATCCAAGGTGCCGATCCGGTGTCTGCCATGGTTCAATTTGTCGATGGCCAACCTGCTAAAAACAATTATCGCAAATACAAGTTGGATGCGGACAAAACCCATAATGGTGCTGACGAAGCTGCCAATACGCGCGAAGTCATTCGCCGGCGATATACGCGGCTGCTAAAGGAACATGCGGCATTGCCGGACTTGATTCTGATGGACGGCGGTGAGATTGAAATGAACGCGGCTAAAGATGTCCTGGAAAATGAATTGAATCTCGATATTCCGGTTGCCGGAATGGTCAAGAACAATAAGCATAAGACGGCTGCCTTGCTATTCGGTCACGCCGACGAGATGATCAATCTGGATCCGAAGTCGCAGGGCTTCTACCTGTTGGAACGGATTCAGGATGAAGTGCACCGGTTTGCCATCACGTTCCATCGCCAGCTTCACGCCAAAAACTCGTTGGCATCGCGCCTTGAGGGAATTAAGGGCGTCGGACCCAAGACACGCTTAAAGTTGCTGCGTAAATTCAAGACCATCACAAAGATCAAAGAAGCACCATTGGAAGATATTCAGGAGCTAGGCATTTCAAAACGCGTCGCCCAGGCACTGAAGCTTTCGTTAACGGCAGATCCCACGCCGGCACGTCGGGTATAAATGATGCGGATAACGTGGTAATTTTTTAGAGCCGTTTTCAAGACAATGGAAAAAGCAGGTTCCAAAAGACAAACGTTGCCTTTTGATGCCTGCTTTTTTACAAGATTATTGAGAACCGAAAACCGAATTTAAAAAGCGTCATTCAAACGCACAAAAAAACTCGCAGCGCATTTTCAAAGCTGCGAGTTTTTAATTTAAGCCATGACCACTATCAAGTGACGCTTACAAGCTTATCTTGACTTAGCGATTCTCTTTAGCAACTGGACGCCAGAAGCCAAGAATCAGTGCGGCGATGATGGTCCCGATAATCAATGACATGATAAAGCCAAATTTCTGATCGGTTAGTAAGAGTGCAACGACACCGCCATGAGGAGCCGGAACATTAACGTGCCAGAGCTGAGTTAAACCACCGGCAATCGCAGAACCGATTACGGAGCTACCGATGATGTGCAATGGATCGGTGGCTGCAAACGGAATCGCACCTTCAGTAATGAACGTTAAACCAAGCGCATAGTTAGATAAGCCGGCATTGCGTTCCTGTAGGGTGAATTTCTTCGGGAAGAAAGTGGAAGCAACCGCGATAGCCAATGGTGGAATCATACCGCCGATCATAACGGCAGCCATCCAGCGACCATCTTTAAAGCCAGATGCTTGATAAACGCCAATTGCAAACGTATAGGCCGCTTTGTTGAAAGGACCACCCATATCGATACTCATCATGGCGGCTAGGATGACGCCAATGAGAATGGCATTGCCAGTACCTAAACCTTCAAGGAAGTTAATGAGTGCACCGTTGATCGCTGCAAAAATCGGGTTGATAATGAAGAACATTAACAGCCCCATAATCGCAAGACCGATGACCGGATAAAGGAGAATGGTCCGCATACCGTCTAATGAGCGCGGCATCTTAGCCAATGCTTTTTTAAGACCCACGATCATCCAGCCGGCAGCAAACCCGGCAACCAGACCGCCAAGGAAGCCGGCCGGGTTTTGCGCTTTCACAACCGATGCCGAGGCAACGGTTGCCATATAACCACCGACAAACCCAGGCATCAAGGCAGGGCGATCACCGATAGATTCGGCAATATAAGCAGCTAATACCGGGACCAAGAAACTAAAAGCAAAAGAACCCAGATTATTCGTGAACGTGAACCACATAGAGGTCTTACCCAGCCATTGTTCCAGGATGAATGAGATCGCCATGATAATCCCGCCGCCAACAACGAATGGTAACATGTTGGAGACACCATTCATGAGGTCTTTATAAATGCGATTCCAGAGGGTGCCGCCGGAAGTCTCTTCACTTTCACTGGTTTCGGTGTTGGCTTCACCAGCAGCGTGAAAGACTTGGCCTTGACCTTTAAGGGTTTCTTCGATCAGTTCTTGCGGTTTCTTAATGCCATCAATGACAGGGCGATTCAGCAATTTCTTGCCATTAAACCGATCCATCGCAACTTTTTTGTCTGCGGCAACGATGACACCGGCCGCACGGTTGATGTCAGCATCGGTTAGCTTGTGCTTGATGCCTTCAGAGCCGTTGGTTTCGACTTTAATATCAACGCCCATTTTCTCGGCAGTTTCTTTTAAAGCTGCTTCGGCCATGTACGTATGGGCGATTCCAGTTGGGCAGGCAGTAACGGCAACGATAAATGGCCGTTCTTTGCGCTTTTCGTCTTTAAACTCAGCTTGCTTAGCGGCTTTGTCCTTGGCTTCTTGGGCTTTTTCCGCTTCTTCTTCAGCTTTGTCCTTGGCTGCTTTTTCCGCTTGTGCTTTTCCAAAAAGATCGATGACTTCATCAGGGGTTTTAGCCTGCTTTAAGTCAGCGACCAGTTTTGGATTGATCAAAAGTGAAGACAAGGCAGCTAGAGCAGCTAAGTGTTCGTTATTGGCGCCTTCGGGAGCGGCAATCATGAAGAACAAGTGCACGGGCTGGCCGTCTAATGCGTTAAAGTCAACGCCTTTGGTACTTTTGGCAAACAGAACCGTTGCCCGGGTAACCGCGCTGTCTTTGGCATGCGGCATCGCAATGCCTTCACCGATTCCGGTAGTTGATTCTGATTCACGCTTTAAAATGTCATTGCGATATTCGTCAGCGTCAGTCACAATGCCTTCCGCGTGGTATTTAGCAACCATTTCATCAATCACGGCCTCTTTGGTGGTGCCTTTGAGGTCCATGATCATGACATTTTTTAGTAGTAAGTCACGAATGTCCATTTTGTCCTCCTAAACTTCTTTAATGTTAATCGTCTGCTTGACGGCAGCGATCTTATCGGCAGTGGCAAGATCCTCAGAAAAAGCAGTTGCAGAACCGCATGCGATTCCAACCTTAAAGCTTTCCAGAACATCATGTGTTTGCGCAAAAGTTCCGGTGAAACCCGCTAACATACTGTCGCCTGCACCGACCGAGTTCACAGCAGGTTGCTTTGGTACGTTACCGAACCAGGCATGATCCTGCTCAATCATGAGGGCACCACCGCCTGCCATCGAGATCAAAACATGTTGTGCGCCTAAATCAAGTAAGCGGCGACCGGCTTTGATAATTGCCTCATGACTGGTATATGGTGCGTCATTGAACAGAGCAGCTAATTCATGGTGATTTGGTTTCACAACAAGGGGATGATCGGGAAGGGTATCCAGTAGTGCCTGACCGGTGGTGTCAATCACGAAGTCTGCGTCATGCGCATGAATTAAGGGGATAAGGTCCCGATAAAATGTGCTTGGTAATCCTTTAGGCAAACTTCCGGACATAATAACGACATCACCTGATTTTAGGTTGGCCAGCTTAGCTTTAAAGTCGGCAATTTCGGTCTCGCTGATAGCAGGGCCGCTGGCGTTGAGTTCGGTTTCCGATTCTGCTTTGAGCTTGACGTTAATCCGGGTATCACCTTTGACTTTTGTAAAATCGCAAGGCATGGCAAGCGCGTCTAACTTATCTTGAATAAACGTCCCGGTGAATCCGCCAAGGAATCCCCAGGCAGTTGTGGGCAAGCCGAGTGTTTGTAATATACGACTCACATTGATGCCTTTTCCACCTGGCAATTTAACGTCGTGGGCCAAACGATTGACAGCGCCAAGGTTAAGCCGAGGCAACTCAATGACATAATCAATCGAAGGGTTGAGCGTAACTGAGTAGATCAAGAATGAACCTCCTTAATATTTTGATACCTTTGATAGCTCGCTGGAAGCCCTTGTAGTGAACTGGTCAGGATGGTTGCATCGCCAATATCGGCGAATTTGACGAAACTGACCTGTTCGAACTTACTTGGATCTGCGAGAATGATCGGTTGACGCGCTTGGTGAATGGCCAAGCGCTTGATCACGGCTTCTTCCGGATCGGGTGTGGTGTTCCCAAATTCAGGGTGAATACCATTTGTACCGATAAAGGCGATATCGAAACGATAATGATGAAGTGCTTCCGCAGTCGTTGCGCCAATCAGCGCCTTGGTTGCTGACTTGACCATACCGCCAAGCATTAAGGTCGGAATTTGATAATCAGCTAACAATGAGGCATTATCAACCCCGGTCGTAATAACCGTGACCCCAAGATCGGCCAAAAAAGGAATCAACTGGGCAGTGGTCGTCCCGGCATCCAAAAAGACCAGATCGTCTTGTTCAACTTGGCGAGCAGCGGCATGAGCAATGGTTTGTTTTGCCCGTAAGTTTTGCGTTGACTTACTTGCCACGTCCGGTTCATCGCCAAGACCGTTGACACGTTTGGCCCCGCCATGGATCCGTTTAAGTTCGCCGGCTGCTTCAAGTTCATCCAGATCGCGACGAATGGTTGATTCCGATGCATCCAACGCGGCCATTAACGCTTTAGATTTAATGACGGTATGTTGTTGCAATTGAGCAAGGATGTATTGTCGCCGTTCTTCTGTAAGCACTTTCGTTTCACCTCGTCCTTCATTATACTGATGAAACGTTCAAAATCAACCTAAAACCGTTAAAAACATTCACTGCTGTCACAATTCGAACCTTTTCATTTTGCTTTACATTTTTACGATATTGTTGCGCTTGAAGTGTGAGTCCTTGTCTTGGACGTGTTAAAATGAAAAAGGCATCTGATTTACTATGCGAACAGCGCGATAACGCGTATAATTAAAAATTATGTTTTTTCAGAAAGGGGATCGCCAATGTTTGTCGATCAGGTACAAGTAGAAGTTCAGGCGGGCAAAGGCGGTGATGGCATGGTCGCGTTTCGGCGCGAGAAGTTCGTGCCGTTTGGCGGACCAGCCGGTGGTGACGGCGGCCGCGGTGGCAGCATTATTTTATATGTTGATGAAGGCTTACGAACCTTAATGGATTTTCGCTATCAACGGCACTTTAAAGCGCCAGCCGGGGGTAACGGCCAAGGCAAGTCGATGTATGGTCGCGCCGCCGAAGATCGCCGAATTGCCGTACCAGCTGGGACAACGGTCACGGACGCTGATACTGGTGAAGTCCTCGGCGATCTTACTGCACCGGGGCAAGAGTTGGTCGTGGCAAAAGGCGGTCGGGGTGGACGCGGCAACATTCACTTTGTCTCGCCTAAAAATACCGCTCCGGAAATTGCGGAAAACGGTGAACCCGGCCAGCATCGGTTTATTAAGCTGGAATTGAAAGTGCTGGCTGACGTCGGTTTGGTTGGCTTTCCGTCTGTCGGTAAGTCCACCTTGTTGTCGGTGGTAACCCAAGCTAAGCCTAAAATTGCTGCCTATCAGTTTACAACGCTCGTTCCCAATTTGGGAATGGTGCAGTTGGATGATGGCACCGATTTTGTAATGGCTGATTTGCCGGGTTTGATTGAGGGCGCTTCACAGGGTGTTGGCTTAGGCATCCAATTTTTGCGCCATGTTGAACGGACTCGGGTCTTGTTGCACCTAGTTGAGATGGATCCGGAAAATGGCCGTGAGCCGCTGGAAGATTATGATCAAATCCGTAAAGAATTAGGCGCTTATGACGAAAATATCTTAAAGCGTCCTGAACTGATTGTTGCCACCAAGATGGATTTGCGGGGTGCAGCGGAACGGTTTGCCAGCTTTAAGGCAGCTTTAGTTGATCGCGGCATTGATCCGGCTAATATTTTTGAAATTTCAAGCCTGACCCACCGCGGCGTCATGCCTTTGATGCATAAAACCGCAACAGTCTTGAAGACGGCGCCGCAATTCGAGCCAAAACAGGAACCGGTTCAATCGACCGAGTACAAGTACACGCCGGAACCAGCATTGAAAGTGACGCGTGATAGTGACGGTACCTTTGTTCTAACCGGCGAGAAGGTGGAGCGGGCATTTAAAATGGCCAATCTTGATCATGAAGACGGCGTCATGCGGTTTGCACGCCAATTACGGAGCATGGGCGTTGACGATGCCTTGCGTGAGGCCGGTGCACAAAGCGGCGATTTAGTCGCTATTGATGATTTTACTTTTGAGTTTGTTGAATAATCTTCGAGCAGCATGTTGTAAAGAATTAATTTTATAAAGAATGGTGGGGCCTCAAGTGAAACAGACGCGCAAACGAAAGCGTCGGTATATCCATGGATTCGACGGGTTACGGACAATTGGTGTTATTGGTGTTATTTTATATCATTTACGTCCTGAACTTTTTAGGGGCGGATATCTGGGCGTCCCAATTTTCATGGTAGTTTCCGGTTATTTAATTACGGATGGCCTCCTGATAGAATTTGACCGCTATCGGCACATTGACTTTAAAAGTTTTTTTATTCGCCGATTTAAGCGACTTTATCCGGCGCTTACCACCGTGTTGTTTGGTACGGCGGCCTATATTACGCTTTTCTCGCAGAATCTATTGCATAACCTGCATATGATGGTTCTGACAAACCTGTTATACGTTTATAACTGGTGGCAGATTTTAAATGGACAATCCTATTTCGCCCGCTATGCGAATGGAGAATCGCCGTTTACGCACTTGTGGACGCTCTCAATAGAAGGTCAGTATTATCTTATTTGGCCGTTTTTGGTTCTGGGCTTACTATTGTTGGTTAAAAATCGGCATCAGATTGCCAATATTGTCCTGATTCTGGCAGCTGTTAGCGGCGCGTGGATGGCGATCTTGTACATGATGACGGTTGCCCACACATCGCCAGCGGCTTTTGACCCAAGTCGGCTTTACTACGGGACGGATACCCGTGCGTTTTCCATTCTATTCGGTGCGGCACTTGCCTTTATTTGGCCGAGCAGTCGGTTATCGACGCATTTACCCCGCAAATGGGTTTTTAGCCTCGATCTAATCGGAACGGTGAGCCTTGTTGGGTTACTGACGATGGTTTTCACGGTCGATGCCCAGAGTAGTTTTCTTTATGAAGGGGGCATGGTCCTTTTCTCCATTTTGACAACGATTTTGGTTGCAGTGGTTGCGCATCCGGCCGCACATTTTGATCGCTTGTTGACGAACCCGCTGTTTAGTTATATCGGCAGTCGCAGTTATGGTCTTTATCTCTATCAATTTCCGGTCATGATCTTCTGGGAGAATCGTTTCCGCAACATTGCCGATCATCCGGTTTTATATCCTGTGATTGAAGTGATTTTGATTGTTCTGATTACAGAGATTTCTTATCGGTTGATTGAGCAGCCGGCCGCGCATTTTGATTATCATAAAACCTGGGACTTTCTTAAGGCACTGGTTGACCCCAAAAAACGAATGGGTATGGCCCGTTGGATCAGTTATGCCGCTGTTATTATTTTGGCAATTGGGAGCGTTGGCCTTGCTAAGGCACCTTCAGCCAAGGCGGTCGGTGATAATTCACCTCTGGCAAAGCAGTTGAAGCGACACAGTGAGTCGGCTAAAGAAAAGGCTAAACGTCTGGAAGCAATGCGCTCCAGTCTGTCAGAGCAGAAAAAAGCGGATAAAAATAAGGCCAATGAGTCGTCAAGTTCGCGCGCGCAACAATCCAGATACGCTTCGCAGGCCAAAACAAAGCCGGTGAATCAGGACTATGAACGTTATGGGCTAACCCAAATTCAACTTCAGCAAGCTCAGGATGTTACCTTCACGGCAGTCGGTGACTCAGTTATGCTTGACGGTGAGCCGGGACTTCAACAGCTTTTCCCAAAAGCGGTGATTGATGCCGCGGTTTCCCGACAAATGATCAATAGCATTGACTTGGTGCGCAGTTATGCTGAAAAAGGCGTGTTGGCAAATATCGTTGTGATCGGTCTTGGGACTAATGGACCGTTTTCGGACGATCAATTAGCCCAAATGATGCAAGCCATCGGACCTGATCGTCAGGTTTTCTGGATTAATGTTCGCGTACCGACCCGCGCATGGCAAAATGATGTCAATGGCAAATTAGATGCTGCCCAAAAGCAGTACAAAAATCTGACGGTTATTGACTGGTTCCATAAATCCGATGGTCATCCTGACTGGTTTTACAATGATATGGTGCATATGAATCCAACCGGCAATCCCGAGTATGCGGCATTTGTTGCCAAAACTATTTTGGAAAAGATTAATGAATAGCCGTTTTTATGACGTTCTTTAGTGAACGGTCATTGTTCAGTTAAATCGAGCCTAGAGGTCATGCCATTCTCTAAGCTCGATTTTTTATAATATTGGCGACTCGGTTTAGAAAAAATAGACGGCGTGAAAGTCTATGACAGCAATGATTCCGGGATAATCGCAGAGAACTTGTGGTAGACTACAAAGTGAAGTTTGACAGAATAGGAAGTATGGTATGGAAATTCAATTTTTGGGGACAGGCGCAGGTTCACCTTCCAAAGTCCGCAATGTTAGCAGTTTGGCGCTCAAGTTGCTTGACGAGCGCAATGAGGTTTGGTTGTTTGATGTGGGCGAAGGAACTCAGCATCAAATCTTACAGACCACGATTAAACCAAGGAAAATTGCCAAAGTATTTATTACCCATTTGCATGGTGATCATATTTTTGGCTTACCGGGCTTTTTAGCTAGTCGGGCAAATCAAGGCGGCACTGAACCGTTAACGATTTATGGACCTCCGGGGATTGAGGACTTTGTTAAGACGAGTTTGAAGGTTTCTCAGAGTCATTTGAGTTATGCAATTAAATTTGTATTGTTGCGACATCCAGGCGTGATTTTTGATGATCAGACCTTTAAAGTCAGTTTTGATCGGCTTGATCATCGGATTACCAGTTTTGGATTTCGAGTTGAAGAAAAACCACACCCGGGCGAGTTATTGATTGATAAGGTCCGCGCCGCCAAGATTCCGGCTGGACCGGTTTATGCTTCGTTGAAAGCAGGCAAAACCGTCACATTACCGGATGGCCGGACTTTTGATGGTCATGACTTCATCGGATCCGCGCAACCCGGCCGAACAGTGGCCATTTTTGGCGACACGCGTATGTGTCGTCGGGCCTTACCATTAGCAGCCGGGGCAGATGTCTTGGTTCATGAAAGCACGTTTGGTCCGGATGAAAGTCAACTGGCCAAGCAGTATTATCACAGTACGAATCTTCAGGCAGCCGAGTTGGCGAAACGAGCTGGCGTTGGTCGGCTGTTGTTAAATCATATTTCGGCACGCTATCTTGGCCCTGGTGTGGCAATGTTAGAAAAAAGTGCACGGCATATTTTCCCGCAAACGCATGTTGTCAGAGATTTGGAGGAAATTAACATTCCATTTGCAAGCCCGCAACTGCAACCGACAGTTTCTGCTAAATGACGATTCCGGTTTGATGAGACATCAGGCAAGCGTTGTTGAAGATTACGGGAAAATTGGGCAATATACCGAGTTGAAATGCGAAAACTGGCGCAGAAGTATAGGGACGCGTCACGACTCCTTACTTTTTGACGATTATCGGTACCAGTTCACACTCACACGTGCTCAGGAGGGAACTTTATGGTGAAAAAACATCTGACCGTTGTCATTTCTGGCGGATCGGCTGGCTTGGGAAAGGCGATCGGACTCGAGGCGGCGAAAAATGGTGCGACGGTTGTATTTTTGGCGCGGCGCCGAGATAAATTACGTCAGGCTCAGGCTGAAGCAACAGCGCTTTCCGGACATCCGGCTTATGCTTTTCCAGTGGATGTGGGTGATCCGGTGGCAATTGAAGCGGCGGTTGATCAAATTCACGAAACGGTTGGATCGGTTGATGTTTTGGTTAATGCAGCCGGTTTTGGTCACTTTGAAAATGCTTTTGACACGGATATGCGGTTAGTCGAACGGATGTTTCGGGTTAATGTTTTAGGTGTTATGTATCTGACCAAACTGTTGGGTCGTGATATGGCAATACGCGGTCAGGGACAGATTATTAATGTTGCCTCAATGGCTGGTAAAATGGCTACCCCAAAATCAGCCATTTATTCAGCAACAAAATCTGCAGTGATCGGTTATAGCAACGGATTGCGACTTGAACTTAAACCATTTGGCGTTCATGTCACGACGGTTAATCCCGGTCCGATTGCGACGGATTTTTTCAAGGCAGCCGGTGCTTTGGATTATCTCGCAACCGTTTCCTGGCTGGCATTGGATCCGGATCAACTTGCGCGCCGAATCGTTGGGACATTTGACCATCCGGTGCGGGAAATCAATGCACCGCGCGTGATGAATCTGGGTGCCAAACTATACACATTATTTCCAGGTATCGGTGACTGGCTAGCCGGTGGTATGCTTAATAAAAAATAAAGGGGTGGCTCACATGAAAAGTCAGCAACGTTTTATTATCGGACTGGTTCTTGCCTTAATCTTGATTATTTTTGCTTTACTGAACGGCCAAGGGGTGTCCGTTAACTTCTTCGGCATTCAGTTAGAATGGCCGCTGATTGTGATTATCGCAGTATCCGTACTGATCGGTGCGGTGGTAACCTGGTTAATCTCCACCAGTGCCGTTGCGAGCGCTAAGAAGCAGATCAAAGAACTTCAACAGCGCGTAACGGAATTGACCAAGACAAACAAAAACGAAAAACCGGCGCCGAAACCGGTTCAGGCACCAAAAGAAACGCCTTCTGATACATCCAAAAACTAAACGAAACGACGCGGATATTTTGTTCGCGTTTTTTATTTAAAATAGTTTGACCTTAACTGACCAATATCGTAAAGTGAATTTGAAAACAATGAACAGTTATGGAGGCATGATGGATGAATCCAGATAATTTTACGCAAGCGGTGGCTGAAGCCTTGGGTGCTGCCCAACAAATTGCCCAAGTCCGCCACCATCAAGAAATCGATATTCCCCACGTCATGAAAAGTCTGGTGCAGCCTAATCAATTAGCTGAGCAGATTTATCGTGAAGCTGGTGTCAACATTCACGGGTTAAATGCCGCGATTGACGCTGCGATTGACGCAGAGCCGGTGATTGAAGGCGCAAGCGGATACGGCCAAAACATGTCGCAGAATCTGGCGCAGATGTTAAGTGATGCCGATACGATCAAAGATGAGTTTGGTGATACGTATGTTTCTACCGAGGCGCTGTTACTGGCACTCTATGAGCAGCGTTACAACACGATTACCCGCTATTTATTGGATGATGCCAAAGTTGACGCCAAAAAGCTGCGGGCAGTCATTACCGAGATTCGCGGCGGCGAGAAAGTTACCAGTAAAAACGCTGAGGCTAATTATAAGAGTCTTGAAAAATACGGGACTGATCTGGTTAAAGAAGCACGCAGCGGCAAGATGGATCCCATTATCGGTCGCGATGAAGAAATCCGCGATGTGATTCGGATTTTAAGTCGCAAAACCAAGAATAACCCAGTTCTGATCGGAGAACCGGGTGTTGGTAAAACAGCGATTGTGGAGGGCTTGGCGCAGCGTATCGTTAAAAATGACGTGCCAGACAATCTAAAGAATAAAACGATTATTTCCCTCGACATGGGCAGTTTGGTTGCCGGTGCCAAGTATCGCGGTGAATTTGAAGAGCGTCTGAAGGCCGTTTTGAAAGAAGTCAAAAAGAGTGAAGGTCAAATCATTCTGTTCATTGACGAAATTCATAACATTGTCGGTGCTGGCAAAGCTGAGGGATCAATGGATGCCGGCAATTTGCTTAAACCGATGCTGGCACGTGGCGAGTTACATTTAATCGGTGCGACGACGCTGGACGAATATCGCGAAAATATTGAAAAAGATAAAGCATTAGAGCGCCGATTCCAACGGGTGCTGGTACAAGAGCCAACTGTGGAAGATACGATCAGTATTTTACGGGGCTTGAAGGAACGGTTTGAAATTTTTCACAAAGTGCGCATTCATGATTCGGCGTTGGTGGCTGCCGCGACATTATCCAATCGCTACATCACGGATCGGTTTTTACCGGATAAGGCGATTGATTTAGTCGATGAAGCCTGTGCCACGATTAATGTTGAAATGAACTCGCGCCCAACTGAACTGGACGTGGCCGAGCGTAAGCAGATGCAGCTTGAAATCGAGCAGCAGGCGTTAAAGAATGAAAGTGATCCCGCAAGTAAAAAACGCCTGGAAAATGCAAACGCCGAATTGGCAAATTTAAAAGAAAAAACCAATAAACTCAAAGCACAGTGGGAAGCTGAAAAGAAGGACATTCGCCAGCTTAACGAGAAGAAGTCAGCGATCGACAAAGCCAAACACGAACTGGAAGATGCCCAGAGCCGTTACGATTTGGAAACGGCTGCTCGTCTGCAACACGGAACGATTCCACAACTTGAAAAAGAATTGCAGGCAATGGAGCACAGTGATCGGCCGCAGTCTTGGCTGGTCCAAGAAAGTGTCACGGCTAATGAGATTGCTGCTGTTATTTCACGAGAAACCGGTATTCCCGTGGCAAAACTGGTTGAAGGCGATCGTCAAAAATTGCTGCATCTTGCCGATAATCTGCATCAGCGTGTCATTGGTCAGGATGAAGCCGTCACGGCAGTTTCAGATGCGGTTTTGCGTTCACGCGCCGGACTGCAAGACCCAAGCCGGCCATTAGGGAGTTTCCTTTTCCTTGGTCCGACCGGGGTGGGGAAGACCGAACTCGCAAAAGCGCTGGCCGAGGATCTATTTGATTCTGAAAAACACATGGTTCGAATTGATATGTCCGAATATATGGAGAAGGCGAGTGTTTCACGGTTGGTCGGTGCGGCTCCGGGTTATGTCGGTTATGAACAAGGCGGTCAATTAACCGAAGCAGTTCGCCGCAATCCGTATACGATTGTCCTATTAGACGAAATCGAAAAGGCCAATCCGGATGTCTTCAACATTCTTTTGCAAGTGTTAGACGATGGGCGGTTAACGGACGGGCAAGGACGCACCGTTGACTTTAAGAACACGATCATCATTATGACCTCTAACCTCGGCTCTGAATATTTGCTGGATGGCGTGCAAAAAGACGGAACTGTCAGTCAGCAAGCTAAGGATCAGGTTCGTCAGTTGATCGGTAAAGCTTTTAAACCGGAATTTCTCAATCGCATTGACGATATCATCATGTTCCATCCACTTTCACTAGATGATGTTAAGAAGATTGCCGTTAAGGATCTGCATGAGCTGGGAACACGCTTGGCAGACCAGCAAATTAGTTTGGACATCACGCCAGAAGCTCAGACCTGGTTGGCGGATAAGGGCTATGACCCGGCATTTGGTGCGCGTCCGTTGCAGCGTCTAATTACCAGTGCCGTTGAAACGCCGTTAGCCAAAGAGCTCATTCGCGGAACGATTCAGCCCGGTCAGGAAGTGGTCATAACCGTTGCGGATGATCAGCTGCAATTCAAAGCAAAACAAGTAGCAGCGAAGTCATAAGCCTGTAATAGCTGAATTATTCTGTAAAGACCCTTGCCTTGACGCCGCTTTTCATGTATGATTAGCGTTGCTGTGACAGAACATGTTTCTGTCCACGCGTGACGATGATTGGACTTGCATTTTGATCATCGACCGTATAAAGTAGTTTAGAAATCTTACTAAAAAAGGGGTTTTCCGCTCATGGCAGTTCCAGCACGCAGAACGTCAAAGACCAAGAAGCGTATGCGCCGCGGTCACATTAAGTTGAATGTGCCTAACTTGCAATTCGATGCAGCAACCGGCGAATACCGTGTTTCTCACCATGTTTCACCTAAGGGTTATTACAAGGGTGCACAAGTGGTTAAGAAGTCTGACGACAACGCAAATGCATAACAAAAAGCCAACATCTCGGGTGTTGGCTTTTTTGTTGGCGCCAAAGGATGGCGGCACTAGACGTCAGCAGTACGTGGCGTTCAACATTTCTTTCATGACGAAACTGAGGGTTATCTAGTTTTCAAAACCACATCTCATGATATAATACGACTAAAAGAGGTGCGATCAATGGCTGATAACAAACAATTTTCGGATTACTTAGCCCAGCTTCAAAAAGCCCAATTTCCGCGGTGGGCTGACTTACCGCAATTTGATCTTTACATGGATCAGGTTATTCAGTATGTCAATGATATTGTGACGCCACTTGGTTTTGGCGAAATTACATCGACTATGGTCAATAATTACGTCAAAAAAGGCGTCATCCAAGCACCCGTCAAGAAAAAGTATCGCCCCGAACAATTAGCCAACATACTGGTCATTGCCATGTTAAAACCGGTTTTTGCTTTGGATGCCATTGCCAAGGGGATTCAGTTTGCTAAAGAAGGCCGCCCGGTAGCTCAAGCTTACGATACATTCATTTTGACTTTTATCAGTGCCATTGAGCAGGCAAACTCCGACTTCAACGACACCGTTGCCATTAATCGAACCGTTCAGCCAAGCACCGCTGCCACGCAACATGCCGTGGTTTCGTTAGCCATCAATGCGGTTTTGCAAAAACTGATGGTTGAGAAGCTGCTGACGCTCACCCAAGTCCCTGCTAATGAGAAAGGAAAAAAGGCATGAAGCTGACCATTTTATCGACGAGTGATACCCATGGCTTTGTTTTGCCAACGAATTATGTTAAACGCGACCAGAATCTGCCGTTTTCATTGGCCAAGGCCAAAACGGTTTTGGATGCCCAAAAAGCGATGGCAGAAGGGCCTGTGCTGACCATCGAAAACGGTGACTGGTTGCAAGGCTCGCCATTAGCCTATTATGCCGCCAAGATGAGTCGGAAGCCTGAACAGTTGACGCAAATCTACAATGCGGTTGGGTATGATGCGGGAATTATCGGTAATCATGAATTTAACTATGGTTCCGATTATTTACGTCAAGCGTTGGCGACACTCAACTACCCAACGTTAAATGCCAATATCACGAAAGCCGGTCAACCAGCGTTTGGCGCGCCATATAAGATTTTTGAACGGTCAGGGATCAAAATAGCTGTTCTCGGCTTAACCACCGCGTATATTCCGCATTGGGAGGCACCCAAACATATTGCCGACCTCCAATTTGAGGATGTCATTGCCACTGCGAACGATTACGTGCCGCGGTTGCGCAAAGAAGCAGATGTGGTGATCGTTGCTTACCATGGCGGGTTTGAACGCAATTTAAAAACCGGCGAACCAACTGAACGCTTGACAGGAGAGAATGTTGGCTACGCATTGACGCAAATACCGGGAATCGATGCACTGATCACCGGTCATCAGCATCGACAGTTGGCGGCGATCGTCAATGGTGTGCCGGTGACGCAACCGGGTTATCGTGGTGAGGCAGTCGGAAAGATAACGCTGACGCTTGCGCAGACAACGACCGGTTATCAAGTGACGGATCAGCAAGCAGTTTTGGTTAAAGCCGGCACGGTTAATCCCAGCGCAGTTATTGAGCAAGTAGCAGAACCGTTAAATCAAGTCGTTGAAACGTGGCTCGATCAACCATTAGCACGAGTTGAAGGCGATATGCGGATTCACGATCCATTTGCGGCGCGGGTTAAAGAAGTACCTTATATTGAATTCATTCAGCGGGTGCAAATGGCAAGTACCGGTGCGGATATTTCCGGGACCGCCTTGTTCAACAATGAAGGGCGTGGCTTTGGCTCAATAATCACGATGCGCGATGTTGTCACTAATTATATTTATCCCAACACTTTGGCGGTGCTGCGGCTGACTGGTGCTGAACTGAAGGCCGCGTTAGAGCAGTGTGCTACTTATTTTTCCCTAAATGCTCAGGGTCAATTGATGGTCACGCCGCGATTTGAACGGCCTAAACCGCAGCACTACAATTACGATATGTACCAAGGCATTGATTATACTTTGGATATTTCCAAACCGGTTAAACAGCGCGTCACGAAACTAACTTATCATGGCAAGCCCGTGGTCAGCACGCAAACTTATGACGTGGTGATGAACCAATATCGAGCTGCAGGCGGGGGCAATTTTGCCATGTTCGGCCCGGAAAAGGTTATCCGCGAAAACCAAAAGGACATGACTGAACTGATTGCTGATTATTTGAAAGCTCATCCGGTTTTAAAAGCCGAGGCCGACCATAACTTTACCGTGGTACCGTCAATGTGACACTGAGTCATATTCTGCTTGTCAAGTGGCGGGTGAACGCTTATGCTGATGAGCGTCATCATTAGGTTAAGTGAAAGGAATGTTCCGCATGAAGTTTTGGAAATATGGCCTGATTGGTTTATTAGCACTGCTGCTAGTAGGCTGCGGCCAACAATTAAGTACGACAAAGGCAACTTACGGACGCAATGGTTTGGTTGCGACGATCAAAGGCAGTGCGAGCGGGGTTGATCGGGTTCATTATACTAGTCAAGCCGGTAATGGAAGCGTGCCGGTGAAGAGCGGAACGTTTGTGGTCAATGTACCGGTAACGGATACAACCCAACAGATCAAACTAACAGCGGGATCGCTTAAACGTGAAGTCAACGTTAAGGCAGGCACATCACTAGGGCAGTACACTGCTATTGCGACCAAATTTAATCAAATGTTGGCCGTTTCGAGTCTCTCCAAAGCAGATCAGGCAAAACTAAAGCAAGGACAGGCAGCAGCGGCTGAGCTTCAGAAAAGTGCGGCAACGATGACGCCTGCAGAAAAATTGACGGCGGCACAACAGGCACAGACGCTAAAAACATTGATGGCACAAGCAACTGCCAATACCCGGGGCAAGCAGTTACCAACCACCGCTAAAACCGGCATCCAGTCGATTTTAAAAACGGCTGGCGTCAATTATCGTGCCAGTATCGTCAACGGTAAGGCGATGGGCTTTGCCGTCGTTGTGCCTTTGTCCGTGCTTAAAGACAGTAAGAAGATGGAACAATTCGCGACTGGTTTTGGCTTGTTGAGTACAGCAGTCGGAGCTAATGCTAAGACTGTCTTCTCGCACTTCAAGAAACTGACAAAAGATGCCAAATCGAAGAACAACTCGACAACGATCAAGACAATTAAGAGTAACAATGTTAAGTTTGATGTGGGTTATTCAACCACCGACTTGTATCTTTATGTAACCAAGTAGCCAAGTTTAAGCGGTTGACGATACCATTAAAAAAGCACTCGAGAAATGTCTGCCATCTCTTGAGTGCTTTTTTGGCGCCGCTTCGCTTGATTCACATGTTCGGCGCACCTTACTTAATGTTCTGGTTTTTCCGCTGACTTAGCAAAATGTTGCATAATCGGTGGGAAGAAAAATAAAATGACAACAAAGATCACACTGACAATGGCACTTGTCTTTGGATCGTAACTGCTGCCGCTCAAGGCGCCAATCAGGAAGCCAACAACTTGGCCGAGGATCACGCCCCAGATGATGGTAGGTAAATACCGCATGAAATCCCTCTTTTCTGTCGTCATCTTACCACGACTATCGAGGAATTCAACTGAAATTAAATTATTTTCCAGTATAATGGAAATGAGGTGGCAAGATGACGTTTACCCAATTACAGGTTCACAGCAATTATACCTTATTACACAGCCCTTTGGCACTGCCTGATTTGATTCAGGCCGCAAAAAATCGGGGTTATTCAGCCGTGGCATTAACTGACACCAATGTTGTTTATGGCCTAGTAGAGTTTTATCGGCAGGCAAAAGCGGCGGGGTTAAAGCCGTTATTAGGGATGCAAATCGAAATTGCCGATGCCAAGTTGCTTGTGATTGCCGAAAATAATACCGGTTATCATCAATTGTTGAAACTCTCAACCCAAATTATGCTTGCCCAACAGCCGCTTGCATTTGCTGATTTGCTGCCGCTGAATGGGCTGGCAGCCGTAACATTGCCCGATTCACCTTTTGGCGTAGCAGTTTCTGAGCGTCACGAAGATCAGGCACAGACTTTTCTGACAACGTTAAAAGCTAAGCAACCAAGCTCCTTGTACATTGGTGTGGATGAGGAACATCTTGAAGGAACATTACCTGCGTTTGCGGACACCGTAAAGTTACCGTTACTTGCTTTGGGGAATGTTTTGTACCGCGACCCCACCGATGCCTTTACGCAAAAGGTGATGGTGGCAATTGAAGCAGGAAGTCAATTAAACTTTCGCGATCCGGTTTTAACGGATGCCGGGCCAGCGTGGTTAAAACCGCCAACCGATGCGGCCAAGCCGTTTGTGCAAGCCGGCTTGCAAGCGGCGGTGACACAGACTGAAGCAATTGCTGCGCGTGCCGATGTGACGATTGATTTTAAACAGCCCCAGTTACCGCACTATCAGACGCCTGATCAAACGTCTTCAAAAGATTATTTGACCAAGTTGGCTGAATCGGGTTTGGCCAAGCGCTTTCATGGGCAGTCGATTCCGCCGGCTTATCAAGATCGGTTGGAGTATGAGCTACGGGTCATTATTGAAATGGGCTTTGCGGACTATTTTTTGGTTGTCTGGGACGTGATGAATTATGCGCACAAGGTCAACATTATGACAGGCGCCGGCCGTGGTTCTGCAGCAGGTTCCTTAGTTAGTTATGCACTAGCCATTACTGAAGTCGACCCGATTGAATATAATCTGTTATTCGAACGATTTCTCAATCCTGCCCGAGCGCAAATGCCGGATATCGACTTGGATATTCCTGACAATCGGCGCGGTGAGTTGATTCAGTATGTTCACGACAAATATGGCAAGAATCATATGGCTCAGATCATTACATTCGGGACTTTTGGGGCCAAGCAGGCAATTCGCGATGTCGCCCGGGTTTTTGGCTTGAGTCAATTTGAAAGCAATACCTGGAGTAAAGCTATTCCTAACTTATTTCATATTGATTTGAAAACCGCGTACGAACAAAGTCAGCCATTGAAAAATCTGGTTGCCGATTCGCCAAAAAATCGGATGCTTTTTCAAACAGCTTTGGCTTTGGAAGGGTTGCCGCGGCATTATTCAACCCATGCGGCTGGGATTGTTTTGTCAGAAGAACCATTGACTGATACCGTCGCGCTCCAGCCTAGTGGCGATGGACTCGAACAGACTCAGGTTCCCAAAGACGATGTGGAAGCACTCGGATTGTTGAAGATGGACTTTTTAGGTTTAAAAAACCTCAACATCTTGGCAGCAGCAAGTCATTTCGTCACCCGCGATACAGGCAAGCCGTTTGACCCCAAGGCAATCCCGCTTGATGATCAACCCACGCTGGCGTTATTTGCGCGTGGCGACACAAATGGGGTCTTCCAATTCGAGTCATCCGGCATCAAAAACGTTTTACGCAAACTACGACCAACTGCTTTTGAAGATGTTGTAGCGGTTAATGCCTTGTATCGTCCCGGGCCGATGGAGAACATTGATACCTTCATTGCGCGCAAAAACGGTCAGGAGCCAATTGCCTATCCGGACCCAGCGCTGGCCAAAATCCTAAAGCCGACTTATGGCGTCTTGGTTTATCAGGAACAAGTCATGCAGGTTGCCAACGTCATGGGTGGTTTCAGTCTTGGCGAAGCGGATTTGCTTCGGCGGGCGATGAGTAAGAAGAAATCTTCCGTTCTAGCTGCGGAACAGGATAAATTTATTGAAGGTGCCCTTAAGCAAGGCTTCCCGGAAGCAACCGCGAAAACCGTTTACGCCTATATTGATCGATTTGCTAATTATGGATTCAATCGGTCACACGCGGTGGCCTATAGTAAAGTGGCGTTTTGGCTGGCTTATCTCAAAGTTCACTATCCTGCCGCCTTTTTCGCAGCATTGATGAACGCCAGCATGAACAACCTGCCAAAGCTACGGACGTATGTACAGGAAGCTAAAGCGCGCAAAGTGGGGTTACTTGGTCCGGATATCAATCAAAGCAATGGCGGCTTTAAATTGAGCCAAGGAAAGATCCGCTTTGGGTTACTATCAATTAAAGGCATGCGGCGGGATTTTGTCGAAGCCATTTTTGCCGCCCGCAAAAATGGACCGTTCAGGGACCTTCGTGATTTATTGCAACGGCTTGATCCTAAGTGGTTGAAAACCGACTACTACAAAGCACCAACGCTTGCTGGCGCTTTTGACCAATTCAGCAATAACCGTGCGCAAACGCTGGCTAATTTGGATGAGCTGATTAATTCCGTTAAGTTAGCCGGTAATGATGTCGGGTTATTTTCAATGTTAGCGCCAAAGACCATTGAGGTTCCCGAGATGCCGGCGAGCGAGCGCTTAGAGGCAGAAGCAGAAGTGCTCGGGGTTTATCTCTCCGGGCATCCGGTTGATAAGTATGCCCCGCTAAAGACCCAGTATCGCCTTATTAATGTTAGCGATCTTGAAGAAGGACGAGCCGTTGACATCTTGCTATTAGTCCGGCATATCAAGCGGATTCGAACCAAAACCGGTAAACCCATGGCATTTATCGATGGTCAGGATGCGACCGGTAACGTGTCATTAACAATCTTTCCCAATTTGTATCCAACGATCGAGAATCTTTCGGAAGACATGGTTGTATTAGTCAGTGGCCGGGTCGAGAAGCGCAATGATGATTTGCAATTGGTGGTCAATCGGATACAGGATGCCCAGCCATTGTTAGCCAATTTGCCGACCGCGGAATTGTTCATTCGCATGGATGCCAAGGATACGGCGATGCGAACCGATTTACTGAAAAAACTGCAAGCTGCTCACGGGACAACCCCCGTCATTACGGTTGATACTGCCACCCGCGAAAGCATTTTGCTGGATAAACGTTACTGGGTCAAGGCGCAGACGGAACTGATCGATGCGTTAAAGACACAGTTTGGCGCGAACAATGTTGTGTTAAGAAAACGGCAGGAAACCTAGAGAAAATTGTAAAATGTTCTCATTTTCAGGGACTTTGTTTCAGAAAAGTGGTAAACTCAATGAGTATTTGTGGTAGGACATATCGCAAAAGAATATGCATGAGGTGAAATAATGAAACGCATTGGTATTTTGACCAGTGGCGGTGATGCTCCAGGCATGAACGCCGCGGTTCGAGCCGTTGCTCGCAAGGCGATGCATGAAGGCCTTGAAGTATATGGCATCAATTATGGCTTTGCCGGTTTAGTGGCCGGTGACATTTTTAAAATGAGCGAGTCAACGGTTGGTGACAAGATCCAACGTGGCGGTACCATGCTGTACTCCGCCCGTTATCCGCAGTTTGCTCAAGAAGAAGGCCAATTGCGCGGGGTTGAACAGCTTAACAAGTTCGGTATTGAAGCACTGGTTGTTATTGGCGGCGATGGTTCATACCACGGTGCATTGGCACTAACCCGTCACGGTTTCAATACAATCGGCTTACCCGGCACGATTGATAATGATATTCCGTACACTGATTTCACGATCGGATTTGATACGGCGGTTAATACCGTGGTTGAAGCGGTGGATCGGTTGCGGGATACGGCTGCATCCCATGAACGGACCTTTGTCATTGAGGTTATGGGACGTGAAGCAGGCGACATCGCATTGTGGTCTGGCGTTGCCGGCGGGGCCGAAGATGTCATTATCCCCGAACACGACTTCGATGTTAAAAAGATTGCTTCGAAGTTACAAAGTTCCCGTGAACGTGGTCAAAAGCATGCGGTTATCTTGCTGGCTGAAGGCGTGATGCACGCCGATCAGTTTGCCAAGGAACTTGCTGCCTATGGTGATTTCCAGTTACGTGCTACCGTTTTAGGTCATATCGTTCGTGGTGGTGCGCCATCAGCACGTGACCGCGTATTGGCTTCCCAAATGGGTGCTTACGCCGTTGAACTCTTGCTGCAAGGCAAGGGTGCGTTGGCAGTCGGCATTGAAAATAACAAAATTACGGCGCATGATGTCCGGACTTTGTTTGATGCCAAGCACCACGCCGAACTTTCGCTCTACACCTTGGCGGAAGAGTTAACATTTTAATTTTTGTAAACAAACGACATTAACGTCTGTTTAAATAATTGCAAGGAGCGATTTCATTTATGAAAAAAACCAAGATCGTCAGCACACTTGGACCTGCAAGTAACACCACTGATATCATCGTTAAGTTGATTGAAGCGGGTGCCAACGTTTTCCGTTTCAACTTCTCACATGGTGATCACGAAGAGCATTTGGCACGGATGAACATGGTTCACGAAGCTGAAAAGATCACGGGCAAAACCGTTGGTATCATGCTTGATACAAAGGGTGCCGAAATTCGGACGACTGTTGAGGATACCCCTAATGGCAAGATTGAATTCCATACGGGCGATAAGGTTCGTATCTCCATGGATGCAAGCCTGAAGGGTACTAAGGAAAAGGTTGCCGTTACTTATCCTGGTCTTTATGATGATACCCATGTTGGTGGCCACGTTTTGTTCGATGATGGCTTGATCGACATGAAGATCACCGAAAAAGATGAGAAGAACCGCGAACTTGTCACCGTTGTTCAAAATGACGGTGTTCTTGGTGGCAAGAAAGGGGTCAACGCACCTGGTGTTGCGATCAACTTGCCAGGTATCACAGAGAAGGATTCCAACGATATTCGTTTTGGTCTGGACAATGGCATTAACTTTATTGCTGCATCCTTCGTTCGTAAGCCTCAAGATGTTTTGGACATTCGTGAACTCCTTGAAGAAAAGAACGCACTTAATGTCCAAATCTTCCCTAAGATCGAATCTCAAGAAGGTATCGACAATATCGATGACATCTTGAAAGTGTCTGACGGCTTGATGGTTGCTCGTGGCGACATGGGTGTTGAAATTCCGTTTGAACATGTTCCGATCGTTCAAAAGCGCTTGATCAAGAAGTGCAACGCTTTGGGCAAACCGGTTATTACCGCTACCCAGATGTTGGATTCCATGCAGGAAAACCCACGTCCTACTCGTGCCGAAGTTAATGACGTTGCTAACGCTGTTTTTGATGGCACCGATGCAACCATGCTTTCCGGTGAATCTGCTAATGGTGAATATCCAGTTGAATCTGTTGCTGCAATGGCACGGATTGATGAATACACCGAAGCAGCTATGCAGGATCAGGATGCTTTTGCATTGAAGGAATACAGTAACAAGAACATTACCGAAGCAGTAGGTCAGAGTGTTGCACACACGGCTCGTAACCTTGGTGTTAAGACCATTGTTGCTGCTACTGAATCTGGCTACACCGCACGGATGATCTCCAAGTATCGTCCTAAGGCTGATATTCTTGCGATTACCTTCAGTGAAAAGACTCAGCGTGGTTTGATGGTCAACTGGGGTGTTTATCCTATTGTTGCCGACAAGCCTGCCAACACTGATGCAATGTTTGACTTGGCTACCAAGAAGGCTCAAGATCTTGGCTTTGCTAAGGAAGGCGACTTGATTCTGATTACAGCCGGTGTTCCAGTTGGCGAATCAGGTACGACTAATGTCATGAAGGTTCAACTGATCGGTTCCAAGCTGGTTCAAGGCTCTGGTGTCGGTGATGAATCTACAATCGGTAAAGCTGTCATTGCAAGCAACGCTCAGGAAGCCGCTGCCAAGATGCAAAAAGGCGACATTCTGGTTGTTAAGACAACTGACAAAGATTACCTGCCAGCAATCGAAAAGGCCGCTGCCTTGGTTGTTGAAACAGGCGGCTTGACCAGTCACGCTGCTGTTGTCGGCATCGCGATGGGTATTCCGGTTGTCGTTGGTGCTGAAAATGCTACCAGCGTTATCTCTGATGGTCAGATTATCACCGTTGATTCACGTCGCGGGATTGTCTACAAGGGTGCTACTAACGCACTTTAATCATCATCAGTTTAACAACGATTTTTCTGAAACTCCTGAGGAAACTCGGGAGTTTTTTATTATATCGGCTAGATAACCCGCTAACCTGAGTGCCAGTGGGTAAAATCGCTTAACAGGCTCGTCAGTGTGATTGGGATAGCATATAATAAGACCCAGCGTGCTTGATCGGATAAAAATATAATTTCAGCCGATGAAGGAAATCGGCAAATGATTGGAGGAAGATAGCCATGGAAAGTTGGCTGTTTTTACTAGCGATTCTTGCTATTGCACTCATTGGTAAAAATAAAAGCCTCGTCATCGGTGTGGCCGTTGTCATGGTGTTAAAATTAATTCCGCAAACGCAACATTTACTCAAGTTATTGCAAAGTCAGGGGATCAATTGGGGCGTGACGGTTATATCGGCCGCAATCATGGTACCCATCGCAACCGGTGAAATTGGCTTTAAGGAACTACTGCATGTCATTAAAAGTCCTGCAGGGTGGATTGCAATTGGCTGTGGGGTATTAGTGGCGGTATTGTCTGCCAAAGGTGTCGGCTTGTTGGCGGTAAGTCCGGAGATGACGGTTGCTTTGGTTTTTGGTACGATTCTGGGAGTTGTTTTCTTAAAAGGGATTGCCGCCGGTCCGGTGATTGCAAGTGGTATGACCTATGTAATTTTAACCGTTTTTAATCTCTTACCGGGTCGTTAAGACGGTGTTGTTAACATGTGAAGGAGCAAAAAAATGAAATTTAATGGTCAAGTCGTCACCGCACAAGTGACGGATCACAATGGAAAAGAAGTGTTTGCCCAATATGAGGGTGTAACTTTAGCAATCGACCGGCTTGAATTGCCGACATTACCAGAAATCGGTAGTCAACTTAAGGGCCTTGCGTATGAAAATAAACATGGCCAGGCGCGATTGACGACCAAGTTGCCTAAGGTGGGGCGCGATCACTACGCTTTTGCTCCGGTTGTTGAAGTTCGCCGAGATTTAGGCGTCTTTGTCGATATCGGGTTACCGGATAAGGATATCGTGGTCAGTGAAGATCAGCTGCCGGAATTAAGTCGTTTATGGCCTCAGCGCGGCGATCGTCTCATGATCGCGCTGACAATTGATAAGAAGGATCGGTTGTGGGGGAACCTAGCTGATGAAACGATTATTCGTGCCGTTGCCAATCGTGCGAAACCGGATCAAATGAATGCTGATGTCACGGCAACTGCCTATCGTTTGAAAATGGCAGGAACCCGGGTATTGACAGATGACTTTTATCTTGGTTTTATTCATCCAAGTGAGCGCGATGTTGAACCACGGCTAGGACAGGTCCTGCATGCCCGCGTCATTGGCGTGAGTGACCAAGGCGAATTGAACCTGTCATTAAAGCCGCGTGCTTATCAAGCGATTGGTGACGATGCTGCTATGATTTTAGCCGTTTTGCAACATGATCCGGCAGGCAAGATTGCCTATACCGATAAAAGTGATCCAGCTGTCATCAAGCAGGTTTTTGGCATCAGCAAAGGCGCATTTAAGCGAGCATTAGGTCATTTACTGAAGGCCGGCTTGATCAAAGAAGAAGCCGGTTACACGGTTTTATTAGATTCGAATAGTCAACCATCTCAGGAGGCATAGTATGCATGGGTTGATTGCTGATTTTATTCATTATCTGGATGTTGAGCGCGGGCTGGCCCGAACAACGCAGGTCAGCTATCAGCAGGATTTAACCACCTTTATGGCGTGGTTAAGCGACCAAAAGCAAACAACTTTTCCCGAAGATTTTGGGGTTATTCAGGCGTTCTTAAAGCATCAAAATGATACCAAAGCGCCTGCATCAGTCAGTCGAATGATTTCGGCGTTACGCAAGTTTTACCGGTTCTTGTTACGCGAAGGTGCCATTAAATCTGACCCGATGACCAAAATTGATACTCCGAAAAAAGCACAACATTTACCGGCCACGTTATCAGGGACAGAAATTGATGCTTTGATGGCAAAGCCGGATACCACTAAGCCGTTGGGATTGCGTGATCGCGCTATTTTTGAGCTGATGTATGCGACTGGCTTGCGGGTATCGGAAGTTGTGGGATTGCGATTGGATCAGTTACATTTAGCAATGAACTTGCTTCAGGTTACCGGAAAGGGCGATAAGGAGCGACTGGTTCCAATCAGTCCCCAAGCAGCCGATTGGGTTAACCGTTATTTGCAGGAATCCCGTCCGCGTTTGATCAAACACCAGCAACCCAAGGCAGTGTTCGTCAACTTTCATGGTCATGCGCTCACCCGTCAAGCAATTTGGAAGAATCTGAAAGCCTATATTGCAAGTGTTGGCATTGAAAAGGACGTAACACCGCATACGTTACGGCACAGTTTTGCCACGCGCCTGTTGGAAAATGGCGCCGATTTACGGGTGGTTCAGGAGTTACTGGGGCATAGTGATATTAGTACCACCCAAATCTATACACATCTGAGTAATCAGCATCTAGTGGCGGTTTATCATAAAACCCATCCTCGTGGCTAACCGTAACCGACAACCGTTGAGACGTTACGGGCCAGATCTTTTGTTGCTTTGCGGAAGGTGACTAAAGTTTAAATCTAAGCACAACGGCAGGTAGCCAACCGCTATTCCCATGGCATAGTCCAATTTAGTTCACATTGCCCCGGTCTCGTTTCTATGATAGAGTGTCTGGAGAGTATCTTTTGGAGGCAAATATGCTGGTTAAATATAAAAACGACTATGAGAAAATCGCGATGGGACTTTTATCCTTTATCCCGGATCTCAAAGATGTCGGGCATCTGAAGACTGAACTTAAGATGTACACTGAAGATGATTCCCATGCGTTGTATTTGTATAAACATCATCATGATTTTGTCGGTGTGGTCGGTGTTGAATTAAGTGCCGATTTTGTTTTGGTGCGGCACTTGAGCTTCTCGCCAAACTTCCGTGATGAGGCCACCGCATTTGCCGCATTGGCAGAATTAACAAAGCTTTTTCCAGATAAGAAACTGATGGGTGCATTGGAACACGCATCGTTGATAGCTGCTTTTAACAAGTTTCGAAAAGAGGATGACCATGGCACTGACACTCGTGCTGAATGATTTCTCCGGGCCGTTGGATTTGCTTTGGCATTTGATTCGGACTAACGAAGTCGATATTTATGATATTCCAATCGCCGAGATCACCACCCAGTACCTTGACTACCTGCACCAAATGCAGGATTTAGCACTGGACGTGGCCGGCGATTATTTTGTCATGGCCGCTAATTTGATGGTCTTAAAAAGCCGGCTATTGTTGCCACAACCGGAACCGGAAACAACCGCGCCAGATGAGCCGACTGATCCGCGAGCTGACTTAGTGGCGCAGTTGTTGACTTATCAGGTGTATCAGGAAGCGGCAAAGGATTTAAAGCAACGTGAAGCCAAGCGTGCCCAGGCTTTTGCCAAGCCAACAACTTTGCCGGATGAAAAGATGGCGGTCCCGCTTGCTCCAGGAACGGTCAAACTAATTGATCTTCAAGCGGCGATGGCGCGGGTCATGAAGGCCCAACAGGCAGCGCGGCAAACGATTGCCCACATCGAAACGGAACCGGTCTCGGTAGAAAAACGCATCGGTGAAGTTTTGCGTGCCTTGCAACAAGATGGTCAGTGTTTATTTGCGGATTTATTAGCAGTCAACTCGGTGGAACAGGTCGTGACGACTTTTTTGGCTTTGTTGGAACTAATGAAGAATGATCAGGTGATTTGCGAACAAGATGCGCCATTTGATCCGATTACGGTGACATTGAAGGAGGCTGCTTGATGGAGCCGGTATTAGAGGCAATCTTATATACGGCTGGCGAAAGCGGTGTGACGCTTGGCGAACTTGCCAGTATCTTGGAAATCAGTGAAAGTGCCATGCGCCAACAACTGGAGGCGTATCAGCAACGATTGGCCGCAGACGACCAGCGCGGATTACAAGTACAACAGTTTGCCGATCGATATTACCTGCTGACCAAACCGGCCTTTGTATCCGCGATTAAAAAATATTTTGCGGGGCCACCCGCTGCTGGTCTATCCCAGGCAGCATTGGAAGTGTTGGCCATTATTGCGTATCAGCAACCGATTACCCGGATAGAAATCGATGAAATTCGCGGCGTTCAGAGCTCCGGTGCGCTTACAACCTTAGCATCGCGACAACTGATTAAAGAAGCAGGGCGCAAAGAAGCACCGGGGCGTCCGATTCTATATGCCACCACCCAGTTTTTCCTGGATTATTTTGGCCTCAATCAATTGGCCGACTTGCCGCCACTAGCCGATGCACCTGAAGATACAGGAGAAGTCGATCTCTTTACGGCATTTCGCGATGATGATCAGTCACAAATGGCTGAAGATGATAAGAAAATGGAGCAAAACCAACAACATGACAACCAAAAATGAACGACTGCAAAAAGTCATTGCCAACGCCGGTATTGCATCACGGCGACATGCAGAAACACTCATCGCATCTGGCCACGTTAAAGTTAACGGTCACGTTACGACAGAAATGGGCATCAAGATCGGACCGCATGATACCGTTGAAGTAGATGGGGTGCCAATCGGGAAGGAAGCCAAGCGCTATTTCCTGTTCTATAAACCACGTGGCGTTATTAGTGCTGTCGAAGATAATAAAGGGCGCAAAGTTGTGACTGATTATTTCGAGGACGTTCAGGAACGTCTTTATCCAGTAGGCCGACTGGATTACGATACGAGCGGTTTGCTAGTCATGACCAATGATGGCGAATTGGCCAACCATCTCATGCATCCGCGCTATGCCCTGGAAAAGAAATATGTTGCCAAGGTTGAAGGAATCCCTAACCGACCGGCGCTAGCACCACTTAAGACCGGTGTTTCAATTGATGGTAAAATGACGGCACCGGCAAAGGTCGAAATTTTATCAACTGATAAGGCTAAGAAAACCGCAATTGTGGCCTTAACCATTCACCAAGGTATGAATCATCAGGTAAAAAAGATGTTTAAAGCAGTTGGTTTTCCAGTGATCAAACTTTCTCGTGAAGCTTATGGTAATCTGACCTTGGCCGGATTGCAGCCAGGGGAACACCGGCCAATCAAACCTCAGGAGCTTCATGATCTTCGTCAATTAACCGGTGAGCAAGAAGAAGCACATTAATTGTTAACGCATTCAAGGTAAATGCTTGAATTTGTGAGGGTTGTTTGCTACAGTGTGATTGTAATTAAATAATTTGGTTCGTCTTCAGGGCAGGGTGTAATTCCCGACCGGCGGTATAAAGTCCGCGACCCGCTTTTTGCGGTGGAACCGGTGTGATTCCGGTACCGATAGTGATAGTCTAGATGGAAGAAGATGGGGCTTTTTTGAATCTGTATTCAATCAAAGACCTATTCCCCCCTGAAGGAGGAATAGGTCTTTTTAAGTTCCGGAAGACGGCCTCACGGAGGTAATGTTTTATGGCAAGTCGTTCTAAGGTTCATCGTTTGGTGGGCATTGCACTTTTGGCGGCAATCGGGTATGTGCTGATGATGTTTTCATTCCCGATTATTCCGGCATTTCCCTTTTTAAAGTTGGATTTGTCTGACTTGGTTGTTCTTTTAGGGGGATTACTTTACGGTCCTGTTGGCGGGATTGCTGTTGCGTTTGTTCGGAGCTTGGTTCACTTCGCTTTAACTGGCGGTGGTGTTGTTAACCTGATTGGTGATTTGGCCGCCTTTATTGCCAGTGTCGGCTTCTTGTTACCAGTCGTTTATACGATTCGCGGTAAGCATCGGATTTGGCGGCAGATTGAAGGGCTGGTTTTAGGGACCTTGAGTTTGACAGTTGTGATGAGCGTGCTGAACTGGCTGGTGATCACCCCGATGTATATGGCTGTCTTCAATTTCAATTTAGGGATGTCTTTGACTAAATATGTTCTAATTGGGGTTGTGCCATTTAACTTAATCAAAGGCGTCGTCATTTCAGTTGCCTTCTTTGCAATTGCAAAGGCACTGGCTCCATGGTTAGCACGTCAGGAAATGCAAATGAGCCATTAAAAGCTGTTCCGGTTTTCATTTGACTGATCGGTTCACTTAGACAAGCAAAAAGCATCCAACTTGCGCGGATGCTTTTTGTTTGCCTGAAAATGTTAGCGACATAAACGTTAACAGGAATCAATGCGTAATTTATCGATAGCGGTCTAATTTGGCTGGCCGGTTACGCTTGATTATTCCGCTTTTGTTGGCGTAAACGGAGCCGTGTTAAACGGGTGGTCACTGCGTTTGATGGCATGTGTCGGGCAACGCTGATACGCAAGCCGAAAATCAATTTTTGCATGATCATCCAGTGGCTTTGTGCCAGTGTTGCGATCAGGCTTATAATAAGCAATACCGGCTTCGTCATAGTCAAACAAGGCTGGTGCCAACATTTGACACAGTCCACAAGCAATGCATTCGGGACGTTCCACTCTGCCATATAATGCCATGTTAATAGAGGACTCCTTTATAATTTTCAGTTTAACCACACCCAAGTATACAATAATCAATGAAAAAGAGGTGACTGGCTTGTTGACAGACTTGGCCATTCAATTTTTTGATACCCAGCCACGGCGAGAGCGAGCTGTATTCGGCCTGTTAGCCGGTAAGAAAACCATTTCAAATCTCTATGCCGCTTTAACCCACCAGCAATTGCAATGGTTGCAGCTTTATCCAAGCCTGTCTAAAGAGTTGTTTTTACAGGCAGTGGCGCAGTTAAAAATGCATGGTCAGTTAACAACGACAGAAACCGGGTTGGTGTTAACCGCAAAAGGCCAACAGTTTCAGCGTCAAGCGGCAAAACGGGTGCCATTACCGACCTACTATCAGCCGTGGATGCACCTGGCAAAATTTGCGCCGCGGTTCTTTTTGGCCATTCAGGTTTTGTCAGAAGCCAGTTACCACTCACAGGCATATCGTCCGATTAGTACCGATTGGGCGAATCAGCAAGCGGTTAAACGCTGGTATCGCCAACTGAATATCGAGTCTGCGATTGCGGATTTGATTGCGCTTTTTGAACGGTTGCCGCCGCAGTTAGCTGACATACTAGCGGCTAATCTAATTGGTCACGATTATGCTGGTCAAGCGCAACCACCTACTTTAAGCGCACATTTCAGCCGCATCAATGCTTTGGCAGCCTTAGTTAACGAGATTGCGGCAATTAAGGATGAAGGCAATCCGTGGTACGAGCTATGGGGCGGCCCGCAAGATCTGGTGACGCGTCCGGCACGTTATAGTTTACAGCAAGTCCAAGCCGGTGTTGGCTTAAAGGCGATTGCAAGTAAAAGTCACCGTAAACTGAGTACCGTGAAAGAGCATTTGCTGCTGGCGGCTATCATGGGAGAGTCGCTTCCGGTCGAAGAATTGATTCCGCAACCGATCCATCAAGCATTGGATCAGATCGATCAGTGGCAAGATCATCAAGTCTTATTGGATACGGTTCCAGCCACTGATTTCTTTCAGGTACGCTTGTTTCAAATCTTGAAATTGCAAGGGAGATGGTCGCGTGTCGCAACTTGAAACGGCCTTGGCGCAGCATTTTGGCTTTAAACAGTTTCGTCCTGGACAAAAAGCCATTATCGAATCTGTTCTTAGTGGGCGTGACACCTTAGGCATTTTACCCACCGGCAGCGGCAAATCACTTTGCTATCAATTGCCGACCTTAATTAACCATAAACCGACTTTAATTGTCGAACCACTGATTGCATTGATGCATGATCAAGTGGGAAGGCTGCAGGCAGCGGGCGAAAAACGCGTTTTGGCATTATCCGGGCAAATTGCGCCGCCCCACTTTGCTCAGATTTTAGCGTATTTGAACGTTTATCGCTATCTGTTTATTTCCCCTGAAATGCTACAGCGAACCGATGTTATGTCTGCGTTGAAGCAGCTAGATCTTGGGCTGCTGGTAATTGATGAGGCACATTGTATTTCACAGTGGGGACCGGATTTTCGTCCTGCCTATTTACAACTGGGGCGAGTTAGGGCGCAGTTACATGTGGATGCCGTTTTAGCGTTAACGGCAACTGCACCGAATCAAGTCCGCAGCGATATTTTAAACCAACTGGCAATGCAAAATCCGAATACAATTGCGGATTCAGTTGATCGGCCTAATATTTTTCTGGGCGTTGAGATGTGTCAAAATGAACAGGAGAAGCATCAGCGCCTAGTTCAACTCTTGCAAGCCAATGTCGGACCAACGATTATTTATTGTGCCACTAGGGCAGCAGCGGAAAACTTGGCAACGGTGTTAAAGAACGCGGGATTGAAAGCCGCTTTTTACCATGCCGGGTTGGATTCACATCAACGTGATTTGATTCAACGTCAATTTCAATTTGATCAACTGCAAGTCATCTGTGCTACGAGCGCATTTGGTATGGGGATAGATAAGGCTAATGTGCGCTTAGTGGTTCATTTATATGTACCCGAGTCGCTTGAAGCCTATTATCAGGCAATCGGTCGGGCAGGGCGAGACGGAGCCGCGAGTCTGGCTGCAATGATTGTGACGCAAGATGACTTGAATCGAAGCCGGGGACTGGCGGGGATGTTGCCGGATCAGACGATGATCCAGACAGTTTTTGCCCATCCTGATATTTATCGCGATTTCGACGATCCTCAGATAAATCTGATCGAAGCCTATATTGCAGCTGGTTTTTCGCTGGCACAAACGCAACAACAATTGCAGCATCGGCTAGCAGAAAAGCAAACAAGTTTTATGGCCATGGCCGCATTTGTCAATGAATCAGGTTGTCGCCGTGCACTGTTACTCAAGCACTTTGATTCACCGTCCATTTCACATCATGCCTTTTGTTGCGGGCCGGTGACGGCGGAAGTGCTAGAGAAGTTAGAGACAGCGAATGTATCGGCACAGCTTCCGCCTAAGCACTGGCAGGCAGTTTTTAGGCAAATCTTTAGATAAGCGGCGTCTTGATCCGGTTCAATATGATACAATAAATCCATGTAGTGAGGAGGATCGTGATGGCGGAAAAAGATAAAAACCAACATGATAACGCGGATCAAGAACAACATCAGGGTGAGGATGCCAATAAGCCTTGGGAAACCCTTTTCGATGACGACCGTGACGATCAGGGCAATTTAAGCCGAGTCGCCACCCGTAAGAAGCGGCAAGGTAGTTCGAAGCTGACTTGGATATTGGCTATTTTGCTGATATTGGCAGTTTTAGCACCGATTATTTATTATAAAGTCATGGATAATCAAGGAAGCAGCGGTGGCAACCTGTCAAATGACAAGGTTGTGATTCAAAGCGCCAAAAAGACCAGTCATTCATCCAAGACCAAGAAATCCGCCAAGTCTTCCAAAACGTCTAAGACTTCTAAGACTTCTGCAAAGGAAGCCTCAAGTAGCCAACAGGCAACATCTGCGCAAGCGAGCTCAAAGGTTAGTCAAGCACCCAGCGCCTCCCAAAACCAGGAGCAGGCAAGCGCGTCAGCAGCACCAAGTCAGGCCAGTACGGCTGGCAACTCCTATACGGTCAAGTCAGGCGACAATCTTTATCGGATTGCGGTTAACCACAACATGACGTTGGACGAGTTGTTACAGTTAAACGGTCTTAGTGCCAACTCCGGAATCACACCGGGAACCGTTTTAAAAGTGAAATAATAGTGACACGGCCCTGTTCGGATAGTTAAATCGATGAACAGGGTTGTGTGTTGTGGAGGAAGTTCATGCAGATTGCGATTGACGGCCCTGCAAGTGCCGGCAAAAGTACGATCGCGAAACTTGTGGCAAAAAAATTAGGTTATATTTATTGCGATACCGGTGCGATGTATCGGACTGTTACTTATATGGCGCTTAAAGATCAGTTGCCATTGGATGATGAAACGACCATTTTACAGCATTTGAGTCAGCTGCAGATCCGGTTTGCGCCTGGCGATCCAGAACAACGTGTTTTTATGAATGATGAAGATGTGACGTTGGCAATTCGTGAACCGGACGTGACAAATAATGTTTCTCAAGTTGCTGCTTTGCCAGGTGTCCGAACTGAATTGGTTGAGCGGCAGCGGGATATTGCTGCAAAACATGATATTGTGATGGATGGCCGCGATATTGGAACAACCGTCTTACCGCATGCGGCGTTGAAAATCTTTATGGTGGCTTCGGTGTCGGAACGCGCAAACCGTCGCTACAAGGAAAACGTTCAAAAGGGAATTAAAACGCCACTTGCCACGCTGGAAGCGGAAATTGCTGAGCGTGACCGCAAAGATTCCCAGCGGAAGGTTTCACCGTTACGTCAAGCTGCCGATGCCATTCGTATCGACACAACGCGTATGACAATTGAAGAAGTTGTCGCGAAGATATTAGCATTGGTTGCAGAAAAGAAGCAGGCAGATTGACCAGAGCAAAATAAGCGCTGGTAATTTGATTCGTTTTCAAGTACAATAGATCCAGTATACAGCTGCATAGGAGGATTTTTTGGCATGAGTGATAATAACGTTAATGAGAACACCGAAACAATGGCGGACGCCCTTAAGAGTGTCACCACAGTAAAGATTGGTGACACTGTTAAAGCAGATGTCCTTGCTGTTGAAGATAAACAATTGATCGTTGGGATCGAAGGAACAGGCGTTGAAGGCGTGGTCCCGATCAAGGAGTTATCAACTCAGCCAATCGATGACATTCACGATGTTGCCAAAGTTGGCGACAAACTTGATTTAGTTGTGCTTTCAACGGTTGGCAAAGATAAAGAAAATGGTCAGTTCCTACTGTCCAAGCGCCGTCTGGAAGCACAGAAGGTTTGGAAAGAAATCCAAGCTAAATACGAAGCCGGCGAAACCATTACCGCACCGGTTACCAGTGTGGTTAAAGGTGGTTTGGTTGTTAACGCAGGTGTCCGTGGATTCGTTCCGGCATCCATGGTTGAAGACCACTTCGTTGAAGACCTCAATCAATACAAGGGCAAAGAGCTTGAATTTAAGATTATTGAAATTGAACCTAGTGAAAACCGTTTGATTCTTTCACATCGGGCAATTGTTGAAGCAAGCAAAGCCGAAGCACGCAAAGAAATCTTTGCAAAAATTCAGCCTGGTGATGTTGTTGAAGGCAAGGTTGCTCGTTTGACCAACTTTGGTGCCTTTGTTGATCTTGGCGGTGTTGATGGTTTGGTTCATGTTTCTGAAATTTCATTTGACCATGTTGATAAGCCAAGTGATGTTTTGAAAGTGGGACAAGAGATTAAGGTTAAGGTTTTGAATGTTGACCCTGACCGTAACCGTATTTCCCTTTCGATCAAGGCAACCTTGCCACAACCATGGGATGACATCGAAGAAAAAGCGCCTGCTGGCTCGGTTTTAACCGGTACCGTTAAGCGTTTGACAACTTTTGGTGCTTTTGTCGAAGTATTCCCTGGGGTTGAAGGACTTGTTCATATTTCCCAGATTTCCCATGAACATGTTGCGACCCCGGCGGATGTTTTGAAAGAAGGCCAAGAAGTTAAGGTCAAGGTGCTTTCGGTTGATCCGGATGCTCATCGTCTGGCATTGTCCATCAAAGCCTTGCAGGATCGTCCAGCTGGTTCCAGCGATGCGTCTGAGGGTCACGAAGGCGGCAATAACGGCAATCAGGAACGTCGGCGTTCATCCCGTCCTCGTCGTGGTAACGATCGCCATCAGTCAAGCTCGATCCCTGCTGAATATCAGCAAGATGATTCTGGCTTCTCACTCGGCGATATCCTTGGTGATGCGTTGAAAGATGCCGCTAAAGGTAACGATGATCAGGATGATAACAAGTGATTTTACCATCCGTTAAAAAGTTGAGCCTTGGCTCAACTTTTTTTATGCTAACGCTGCTGTTTATAATTTATATACTGGCAGTGAGTGAACTAGATCATGTTAAGCTACCAATAACAAACTTGGTTAAAGAAAGGAGGCCGTGATATATGGTCTTACCAACACTTGCTATTGTCGGACGTCCCAATGTCGGTAAATCGACAATTTTTAATCGAATTCTTGGTGAACGGGTCTCAATTGTTGAAGATACTCCCGGCGTCACGCGTGACCGAATTTATGGCAAAAGCGAATGGCTAGGAAAGGAATTTGCGGTGATTGATACTGGTGGTATTGATCTCGGTGATGAACCTTTTTTAGCGCAAATCAAAGATCAAGCAGAAATTGCGATTGACGAAGCCGATGTCATTTTATTTTTGACCAGTATTGAAGCAGGCGTGACTGACGCAGATGAACGAGTTGCCCAGATTCTTTATCGGGCCAATAAGCCGGTCGTTTTAGCCGTGAACAAGGTTGATAACCCTGAACGCCGCCAAGACATTTATGATTTTTATTCCTTGGGTTTTGGCGAGCCGCTACCGCTTTCAGGTACGCATGGTATTGGCTTAGGTGATGTTTTGGATGCAGTCCTAGCGGCGTTTCCTAACGAAGCCAGTGCGGACGAGGATGATTCAATCAAATTCAGTTTGATTGGCCGGCCCAACGTCGGAAAGTCCTCGTTGGTAAATGCGATTCTGGGAGAAAATCGGGTTATTGTCAGCCCGATCGAGGGAACGACACGAGATGCCATTGATACTAAATTCGAAGCTGACGGTGAAACTTTTACGATGATTGATACTGCCGGCATTCGTAAGCGTGGCAAGGTGTACGAAAATACCGAAAAATACGCGGTGATGCGCGCGTTACGGGCCATTGATCGTTCGGATGTGGTGTTATTCGTGATCAATGCAGAAGAAGGCATTCGGGAACAGGATAAAAAAGTGGCCGGTTATGCCCATGAAGCCGGGCGCGGCATTATTATTGTCGTCAATAAATGGGACACACTTGAAAAAGATAATCGCACCATGAAAGACTTTGAGAACTTAATTCGTCAGGAGTTCCAATATCTAGACTACGCCCCGATTATTTTTGTTTCTGCGAAGACACATCAGCGTTTACAGAGTCTTCCGGCCATGATTGTCGAGGTTTCAGAAAATCAAACCCGGCGAATTCAAAGCAGTGTTTTAAATGATGTCTTAATGGATGCCATTACTGTTACCCCAACACCGACAGTCAATGGGAAGCGTTTGCGTATTTATTATATGACGCAAGTGGCCGTCAAACCGCCTACATTCGTGGTTTTTGTGAATGATCCCGATTTATTGCATTTTTCTTATGAGCGTTTCCTCATAAACCAGTTACGGCAGGCATTTGACTTTTCCGGCACGCCGATTCATGTTATTGCGCGTAAACGTAAATAAATTTGACAATTTCTGACAATGACTTTTCATTTAATAAATCGTGATTTTCGATAAAGGTTTCAAGGATCTCAGCCAAAAAGTTTGGCAAAAACCTTGTCACAACGGGCTTGCTATGCTATGTTTAAACCTGAAATGATGATACATAATTATCATTGTTTCTTCATTCCTGAGCGGTCAGGAATGAGCATGTTTAGATGTTCACGCATCTAATCAATTATGGAGGTGAAATATTCATGGCAAACAAAGCAGAATTGATCGAAAGTGTTGCAAGTGCAACCGGTTTGACCAAGAAGGATGCAACCGCTGCTGTTGATGCAGTTTTCGGTTCTATCCAAGATTCCCTTTCAAAGGGTGACAAGGTTCAATTAATCGGCTTTGGTAACTTCGAGGTTCGTGAGCGCGCTGCTCGTAAGGGTCGCAACCCACAAACTGGTGCAGAGATCAAGATCCCAGCATCCAAGGTACCAGCATTCAAGCCTGGTAAAGCACTTAAGGATGCCGTTAAATAAACGGTTTTCTGAGGCAACAATGAAGTAACACCAAAAACCGAGTCTTAACGGACTCGGTTTTTGCGCGTTTTGGCGAAAGCCGTTTCCGGTGATGGTCATCAGGAGCATTCAAAATCGTCAGACGCGTGTTAGACTTACACTAGATAGCGTTCATATTTAATTATTAAGTCACGGAGGCAGCTATGAGTTACGCAAAAAAGATGCTGGATGCACTCGAGGCGGGACAAATGGAAACAGCGCGCCAACTGTTTACGCAGGTTCTGGCGCATGACGATGACGAAACCCAATACAATCTGGCCGAAGAACTTTACGCACTGGGATTCAACGGTCAGGCTAAGCGTTTGTACCAGGGCTTGCTGGGCCGTTACCCGGAGCAAGGGGATTTAGCGACCGCCTTGGCTGATATCGCGGTTTCTGACGGTGATGCCGATGCGGCTTTAAATTATCTCAGTCGGATTCAGCCGGATGATCCCGCTTATGTTCAAAGCCTCATCAGTGCGGCTGATGTTTATCAGTCGTTGGGATTGTATGAGGTTAGCGAACAGAAGTTACTAACAGCGAAGCGACTGGCCCCCAAAGAGCCGGTTGTGACGTTTGCACTAGGCGAATTTTATTTTGACTGGGGACATTTTGGTCAGGCAATCGCGGCTTACAACGAATTGCTTGCTGGGGGTACAAAAGAACTGGCCGGTGTGAATGTCGAAGCGCGGCTTGCCGCCAGCTTGGCTCAAACCGGTCAATATGAAGATGCCGTTGCTGCGTATGAAGACGTTGGCGTTGACGCATTGGATCTGAATGGCCGGTTTGAACTAGGTGGTTTGTACCTGCAGCTGCACGATCCGGCTAAGGCTATTGCGAATTTGCAGGCAGTGATTGATACCGATCCGAGTTATGCCAATGCCTATTTACCCTTAGCAACTGCCTATGAGGCACAGAACCAGCCTGAGAAGGCCCTGGATACGGTTCAGGCCGGGGTTATGGTTGATGATACGAATCCGGACTTGTACGCGTTAGGCGGCAAACTAGCGCTTAGTGAGGACAATCCTGATTTAGCGGAAACATATTTACAAAAAGCATTGAAGATCGATCCTGAAGATCAAGGCAATATGTTGGCATGGAGTAATTTTCTGGTGCAAGAAGAACGTGATCAGGAGAACATTGATTTTCTTAGTCGCATTGATCAATCCGGCGATGTTGATCCGCAAATCTACTGGAATATGGCCAAAAGCTACGATCGGCTGGATAACGTCAAAAAAGCCCGGGAAAATTACCTGTTAGCGTTTAACCGTTTCCAGGATTCGCCGGACTTTCTACATGATTTAATTGATTTCTTCCAGTCAACCGGAGCCCGTGCCGAGCTAAAGGCAGCGCTGGTTCGTTATCTTAAACTGGTACCGACTGATGATGAGATGCAAATGCGGTTGGACGATCTTAATGATGAGACGTGATCCGGTTTCGGTCTTAGGTTAATGGCCGAATAAAAGGCGTCGGCGTTTCTTTTGATAAGTGAACCCTTCACCCAGTGCTTCATGGACATCCAGAATGCTAATAAAAGCACGCGGATCAATGGCTTCAATCAGCCGTTTTGTGTGGGCAATTTCGCTGGAAGCCACCACGGCGTAAACGACTTGCTTGCGGTCATGGGCAAAGCCGCCTTCTGCATGCAAAAAGGTCGTTCCGCGTTCAAGCTCGTCCATAATCGCCGTGGCAATTGCCTGGCTGTGGTCCGATACGACTAAGACACCCTTGGCAGCATAGGCACCATCAAGCGTAAAGTTGACGATGCGCGAGAAAACGTAGGCGCCAAGCAGCGTGTACATCATGAGCTCAATGTTTAAGTATGTCAGGGAAACGGTCAAGACAATGGCATCGAATATGAGCAGCGTTCGCCCCATTGGCACGCCGGTTTGCTGCTCAAGGATGCGGGCAACGACATCGGTACCTCCAGTGGTTCCGCCATGTCGATAAATAATCCCACTACCAAAGCCGCCAAAAAGCCCGGCTAAAACCCCGGATATAAACAAGTCATGGTGAATATCAATGCTTAAGGGCACCCGTTGCCAAATCCACAACCAAGCAGATAACATCAAAGTTCCATAGATGGTGTAGGCTAAAGCACGCTTGCCCAAAAATTTGTAGCCCACAATCAGCAAGGGAATATTCAACAAAACCGTGCTATAAGCCGGATCCAGACCCCACCAGTAACGAATCAGCAGAGTGATCCCGGTGACGCCACCTTCTGCTAGGTGATTGGCAATATTGATATACACGAGTCCAAAGCCGTAAAGCGCACAGCCCAAAGTGATCACTAAAAGATCCAGTCCGATTCGCGTGTTACGTGACATGAGATGCCTCCCTGAAAAGATTTTAAGCTCATTTTAACAGAGATTTTATTTTTCGGTATGATTAAGGGGAGGTGCCGGACGAAAGTAAGAGGAGAATTTGATGCAATTAGATTTAAACCAGCCAGATTTTAAAGCAGCGATCCCGATCTTGAAAAAAATCGAAGCAGCCGGATATGAAGCCTATTTTGTGGGTGGCAGTGTGCGAGATGCTTTATTGGGACTGCCGATTCATGACGTTGATATTGCCAGTTCCGCGTATCCTGAAGAAATCAAGCGGATTTTTAAGCGTACCGTGGATACTGGCATTGAACATGGCACGGTGATGGTTCTGGATCATGGCACTGGCTATGAGGTGACAACGTTTCGGACCGAATCGGCTTACCAAGATTTTCGCCGGCCGGATCATGTGACATTTGTACGCTCGTTAGCTGAAGATTTGAAGCGCCGCGACTTTACCATTAATGCCTTAGCAGTGCGCCATGATGGGACGATTATTGACTTATTTGACGGGTTAACGGATTTAAAAAATCGCCAATTGCGCGCTGTTGGCGACCCGCATGAACGGTTTCATGAGGATGCCTTGCGAATGATGCGTGCCGTCCGGTTTGAAAGTCAACTCGGGTTTCATATTGAAGCGACGACTAAAGCCGCGATTGCCGCTAATGCACCATTATTGAAGCATATTTCAGTCGAACGGATTGCTGCAGAATTCAACCGGCTTTTGGTTGGCATTGACCGGCGTGCCGGGATGCAAGACTTTCTTGATACGCACCTGTTTGCCTATGCACCCAAGCTAGCGCCTCATCAAGCAGCATTGCAGCAATTTAGTGAATTGCCAAATCAAGCGTTCACAAGTATTGCCAGTGGCTGGACGGCGTTGATCTTCATGCTTAAAGTCGCGCCGGAATCGTTTTTGCCTGCGTGGAAGCAATCCAATGACTTGATGGGTTTAGTTGACCAAGCCGTGACCTTGTTGCGGAAAATGCCGACTCCGACTGCTTGGGATCTCTACAGCGCCGGATCAGCAGCCGTGGCCGTGGTCAGTGAAGTCGCCGCATTGATGGATCACCAGTTTGTCCCGGCATCGCTGACGACTGCTTATGAAGCGTTGCCGATCCATTCCAAAAAAACCTTAGCACTGACTGGGCGTGATTTAATTCAAGCTGGCGTACGCCCGGGGCCGGCGATGGGCAAGATTTTGCATCAAATTGAGTACCGCGTGGTTGATGGCAGCTTGCCGAATGATTCAAAAAAGTTGTTAGCTGCAGCTATTGAAATGTCTCGAGAACCGTCGTAAGTGTGTTATGATAGGCATGTAAGCACATTCAACAACATCATGAAGGGCGACCATATTAGCCGTAATGCGCGTGAAAGTATCCGGTTGATTGTTGCTCTGACTTGATGGCGAAGGGGGATTTCCAATGGCAGAACATGTTTTTGAACAGTTAGTTTTTCATTTTCGTAATGGTGACGAATGGACGGTGCAACATGATGAATTGGCAGATGTCTGGATCAGTCGGGTGACGACCAGTTACGGCCGGATTCACGGTGGCCAGATTCAAGAAATTCATCCATGCAAGAGCTTTAAGGTCGAGATCTTGCCTGAAGCCGACCACGTTAAGTCCAGTGATATTAACACCGGCTCACTGGAAATGGGGATGTTTGGGCGCGCAACAAAGTATCAGGACATTGAAAAGATGGATCTGGTTTTTGATGATCAGACCAAAAAGCAGGTTCAGATTTATTTTCCGTTCAAGCAAAAAGATCCAAGCGGGCTCGATAATGAATATCAAACGAGCAAGCTTGCCAAAAATGGCCACCTTTACATTGTGATTGATGCTCAGCATACCGTGGATGATGAATATCCGCGAATTTAAAGCGGCCTGCTAAACTTTAATTATTTCATCAATATCAGGGGCGTCTGATTCCAGTACGAGCGATTGACCGCTTACGACTGATCACGCGCCCCTTTTCTTGTGCCTTGCTTCTTGCTAAGATGGACAACGACAGGAAATGAGGGACGACATGCAGACGCTAACAGCACAGGGCCTGAGCAAGGCTTATGGTGATAAGCAATTATTCAATCAAATCGACTTTTTGATTAACGAAGGCGAGCGAATCGGTTTGATTGGGGTGAATGGTACCGGGAAAACGACGCTCATCCGGTCTTTAGCCGGGATGGAATCGGTTGATGCCGGTACGATTAAGACCCCAAAGCAGTATCGCATCAGCTATCTCGCACAGATTCCGGAGCTTGATCCCGACTTACCGATTATGGATGCAATCTATCATGGTGATTCACCGGTTTTTCAAGCAATTCGCCAATATGAACGCGCTTTGGCTGCCTATACAAAGGATCCGTTAAATCAAGCAAAAACCGATGCCTACACCAAGGCCGATGCCAAAATGACGCAAGAAGATGCGTGGTCGGCGGAAACCGATATTAAAACGATCCTCACGCAATTGCACATCGGCGACTTAACGGCACGGGTCGGCAGTTTATCTGGCGGCCAACAAAAGCGGGTCGGTCTTGCCCAGGTATTAATCGAGTCGCCGGATTTGTTATTGTTAGACGAGCCCACGAACCACCTTGATTTTGACTCTATTGCCTGGCTGGAAAATTATTTGAGTCATTATCGCGGCGCCTTGGTCGTTGTGACTCACGACCGTTATTTTCTGGATCGCGTAACCAATCGTATTTTCGAATTAGACCGCGGTCGGCTTTTCCAGTATCAAGGCAATTACCAAGCGTATGTCGCCAAAAAAGCAGAACAACTGGAAGCCGAAAAGTCGGCTGGGCATAAGCAGGCACAACTTTATCGCCAGGAACTGGCATGGATGCATGCTGGTGCCCAGGCACGATCAACGAAACAACAGGCCCGTATTAATCGGTTCAAGGCGCTACAAAAAGCAAAAGACGAAGCACCGGCACCTGACCAGCAGCTGGATCCGATTCAAATCGCAAGTACCAGACTAGGCAAGAAGGTTATTGAAATGCATGATGCGAGCTTGCGATTTGATCAGCAGGTCATCTTAAATCATTTTGATTGGCTGGTGCAGCCGAATACCCGCATCGGCATTACCGGTCAAAATGGTGCTGGTAAGTCAACCTTGCTCAATATTATTGCAGGTAAACAAGCGCTTGATAGCGGCACCATTGAATTGGGGGAGACAGTTCGGTTAGGTTACTATACGCAGCTTAATACGAATCTGGATCCAAAAAAGCGGATCATCACCTACTTGCAAGAAGTGGGCGAAGAAGTCGTGCAGGCAGATGGGCAGCGCGTTTCGGTGACTCAGATGCTGGAGCAATTTCTATTTCCTCGCAGTATGCACGGCACTTTGATTGGCCGCTTATCAGGAGGCGAAAAACGGCGCCTATATTTACTACAGGTATTAATGCGCCAACCCAACGTTTTACTGTTGGATGAGCCGACCAACGACTTGGACATCGCCACCTTGACCGTTTTGGAAGATTATCTTGATCATTTTTCCGGCACCGTGATCACCGTGTCACACGATCGTTACTTTCTTGATAAAGTTGCGGATCAGCTGCTTATTTTTGATGGTAATGGCCGAATTGAACGCGCCGTGGGTGAATTTTCCGATTATCTGGCAAAACAAAAACCGCAGTCCGCTGCATCAAAAACAGACTCAGCCTCGGCCAAGCCAAAAGCACCGGCAAAAAAAGCGGCGCCAAAACAGAAGTCAAAGCTGACATATGCTGAGCAGATAGAGTATGATAAGCTCCAACAAGAACTTGATGAATTAGACGAGCAGTTGGCCAAGGTTAAAGCAGAAATGGCGCAGGTCAATGGTGAGGATTACGTGAAGCTGGGCGATCTGCAGGCACAGCTTGATGCGATTAATCAGGATATTGACCAGAAGTTCGATCGATTCGCCGAGTTGGATCAATATGTGTCAAGTAGTGAACGGTAAAGGAGCAGAGCAGACAATGTTAGAACAGCCATATCTTGATCTTGCAAAAAAAGTTCTTGATGAAGGCCACTTCAAGCCTGATCGGACCCATACAGGAACTTACAGTATTTTCGGTCACCAAATGCGTTTCGACCTTAGCAAGGGCTTTCCATTACTGACGACCAAAAAAGTACCATTCGGCCTTATTAAGAGTGAGTTGTTGTGGTTTTTACACGGTGATACCAACATTCGGTTCTTACTCCAACACAAGAATCACATTTGGGATGAGTGGGCGTTTGAAAAATGGGTGAAGAGTGATGAATATCGCGGCCCGGACATGACTGACTTTGGACATCGCAGCCAAAAGGATCCGGAATTCGCGGCAGTTTATCATGAAGAAATGGCTAAATTCGATGACCGGGTGCTTCATGATGATGCTTTTGCAGCCAAATATGGTGATCTTGGCTTGGTTTATGGATCCCAATGGAGGGCTTGGCATACGAGCAAGGGTGACACGATCGACCAGTTGGGGGACGTTATTGAGCAAATCAAAACGCATCCCTATTCACGACGGCTCATCGTGTCGGCATGGAATCCGGAAGATGTCCCGACAATGGCGCTACCGCCTTGTCACACGCTCTATCAGTTTTATGTCAATGATGGCAAGCTGTCTTTGCAGTTGTACCAACGTTCGGCTGACATTTTTCTTGGCGTCCCGTTTAATATCGCGTCCTATGCGTTGTTAACGCATCTGGTCGCGCATGAATGTGGCCTTGAAGTTGGCGAATTCATTCATACATTCGGCGATGCGCATCTTTACGTCAATCATCTTGACCAAATTAAAGAGCAGCTCAGTCGCACGCCGCGGCCGGCACCGACTTTACAGTTGAATCCGGATAAACATGATATTTTCGACTTTGACATGAAGGATATTAAGTTGCTTAATTACGATCCTTATCCGGCCATTAAGGCACCGGTTGCCGTTTAATCGCTAGAAGACGGCAAGTCATAACAAGTGTCTGATTGCTTTGTCAGGTTTACCAATGACACAACAGGCGCCATTTTGTTCGGCTTTGGATTGCATACTCAAAGGAGGGGTCTCGAATGACCGCATTTTTATGGGCACAGGATCGCGATGGCTTAATTGGCAAAGATGGTCATTTGCCATGGCATTTACCTGATGATTTACATTATTTCCGGGCGCAGACAGTTGGTAAGATCATGGTCGTTGGTCGGCGCACCTATGAAAGTTTTCCTAAACGTCCTTTACCTGAGCGAACCAATGTTGTTTTGACTCATCAGGAAGACTATCAAGCGCCAGGTGCCGTGGTCGTGCATGATGTTGCGGCGGTTTTTGCTTATGCTAAGCAGCATCCCGATCAGGAACTGGTCATTGCTGGTGGTGCGCAGGTCTTTACGGCGTTTAGAGATGATGTCGATACGTTACTGGTGACACGGTTGGCTGGCAGTTTTGAAGGCGACACGAAAATGATTCCATTAAACTGGGATGATTTTACCAAAGTCTCCAGCCGCACCGTTGAAGATACCAATCCGGCGCTGACGCACACTTATGAGGTTTGGCAAAAGAAGGCTTAAGCAGAAGCCGATGACCGGAATTGGTGGTTGCCAGCTGGTGCGGTTGTGAGTTAAGACGCATATTTGCGTGCACTTAAAAAATCGTCTCTCGTACAGAAGAGGCGATTTTTTTGTCGTTTATTTTAATTAATTATTTTACAGATAGAAATAAATCGATAAGTACATGCACAGGCTGCCGAGAATCACAAAGAGGTGCCAGATAACGTGGATGTAAGGGATGCCTTTTTGCAGATAAAGCATCGCTCCGCCTGTATAGGCCACACCACCGGCGACTAGCAGCCAAAAACCGACTGGGCCCAAATGATGCCACAATGGAACCATGCCGACTAAGCAAAGCCAGCCGAGGACAACGTAGATCATCGTTTCCAGATGCTTGAAGCGATTCAGAAAGAAAAGTTTGTAGGCAATGCCGCCAAGACATAATGCCCAGATGGCGATTAGCAGACCAATGCCAAGTTTCCCGCCAATAGCGACCAAACAATATGGCAGGTAAGAACCGGCAATCAGAATGAAGACACCTGAATGATCAAGTACCTGCAAAACATGGCGCGCCTTGCTAAAATAAAAACCATGAAAAGCAGTCGAGGCGGTGTAAAGTAACATGAGCGAAACGCCAAAACCGATAAGACTGAAAAGTTCAACCTGACTGCCGCTATTGACGCCTTTAATGCCTAACGCAATGGTGCCGGTTACGGCTAAGCCAAGTGCAAACGCATGGGTGATGGCGCTAAACATTTCATTGTTAAATTCATAATGACTTGATTTTGACACGCGCATTGTTTACCTCCTGATGAACATTTGTATGGGTGGGGAAGCTGGCAGGCTTGCAACCACAGCATCGCTTAAATCAGGAACTCGATCGTTTGGCTGCTACCTGTTTATTAAAAGTTTAGCATGTTGCGTTTTACAATACAACTAAATCTAGTTATGACAACTAGGTGATGTGTACTGACATTGTTTAAGTAGTTTGCTATAATAATCACGATAGACGAACCTAACAGAAAGCGTGGCTCAGACATGGCAAATATCAAGATCGTCACGGATTCTTCCGTTCAGCTGACTCCAGAAGAAATCAGCCAACACAATATTACGGTTGTTCCGTTGACCATTATGATTGACAATACGGTTTATATTGATGGTGAAACCATTACGCGGGAAGACTTTATGGACGAGATGGCAGCAGCGCAAAATCTGCCTAAGACCTCGCAACCGGCGATCGGTACGTTTACCGATGTTTTCGATAAACTAACGGCAGACGGCAGCCAAGTATTGTCAATTCACATGACAGAAACCATCAGTGGCACGGTAAATTCGGCACGACAGGCGGCTCAGCTGGTAAAAGGCGATGTGACCGTCATTGATTCGCAATTTACCGATCGCTCAATGGCATTTCAGGTGTTGGCAGCCGCAGAAATGGCCGAGGCAGGTAAAGACATGCCAACGATTCTTGATAAGCTCAAGCAAATTCGTGACCATACTATCTTAGTGTTGGGCGTGACTAACTTAGATAATTTAGTCAAAGGCGGCCGGCTCAGTCGCGTTTCTGGCTTGATTTCGTCATTCTTGAATATTAAAGTTGTTTTGCAAATGGAACATGGCGAACTGAAGGCCTTGCGTAAAGGACGCGGCATGAAGACGATTAATAATTTCGTGACCGAAACTATCAGCAAAATGGCCAAGCTGACCGATATTCAAAGTATTGGCGTATCAACGGCAGGTGCTAAAGAAATCGGTGAGGATATCGGGCGGCGATTAGCAGAAGTCTTGCCCAACGTTCCGATTCTGGTTCGACCAACCGATCCGGTCATCGCAACGCATACCGGACCCGGTGCCTTTGCCATCACTTATTACACTGATTAATTTTAAAATAAATTTAACCGGCCGGCGTCAGCGTCGGCTTTTTTTAATGACAATGGTATTTGGGTGACGATTGCCTGAAGTAATGCCTCACCTATGAGTCGGGAACCGGTGATAGGGTTGCGATTGTTCGCTCGAAAAATACAGCTGCTGAACCTGATGCGACTAGCGGAGAAACACTAAAGCAGCAACCTTTGTTTATTCACGAGACCTCAAGTAAAATAATATATTATAACTTGTTATTCATGTATTTATGGGAGGCAACATGCGTACATTAAAAAATTTCTTTATTTCCTGCGGTGTCTTGCTGCTCGCTTGTCTGCTCGCGTTTGGTGGATGGCAATTATTCGGACCAGTCAGTTCGCCAAGTGAAGTGAAAGTTGTTGCCAACACCCCCAAACATTTGCAGTTGACGGCACTCGGCGATTCATTGACTTATGGCGTTGGAGATGCGACTAATAATGGTGGCTTTGTCGGACTGACTAAAGGTGAGCTGGAGGCAACCGGGCAATATCAAGTCACCACGAAGAACTATGGCGTCAGTGGCAATACCAGTGGGCAGATTCTCACTCGCGTCAATAAGCAGCCTAAAATCCGGGCAGACTTAAAACGGGCCAATATTATTACGGTGACAGCCGGGGGCAATGATTTAATGCACGTCTTGCAAAAGCATTTTTTGACGTTGTCGGAAAAGCAGGTGACGGCTGGTAGTGTTGCATTTCAAAAACGGCTGGCAACATTACTGACAACGATTCGCAAAGAAAATCCAACTGCACCCATTTATGTTTTTGGCATCTATAACCCATTTTATGTTTATTTCCCGAAGATGACGGCGATGACGAATAGTGTGAAGGCCTGGAACCAAGCAACGCAAAAGACCTTGCAGCAATTTGATCGCACGTATTATGTGGATATCGACAGTGTGTTATCCAATGGCGAAACAGCAGCAAACAAGGCATCCGCTAAAGAAGCGCTTAAAGAAGCGACTTCCGGTGATGGCAATCCGCTGATCTTTTCACAGGATCATTTTCACCCTAATAATGCCGGTTATGGGCAGATGACGAAACAGCTCATGAAGCAAATGAAAGCAACTAAGAAAGCGTGGGAGTAAGAAGATGCAGGCAAAGAAACGATCGCTTCAAAGAAATGCGGCTAAACAAAAGGCGGTGAGAACCGGAATTAATTGGTGGAAATGGTTATTTCTTATTTTGGTCGGGCTATTGCTTGGAACCGGGATCTGGTTTACGAAGACCGCACTGATGCCAGTCAAGATCAACTCGACCCCCCAAACGACCATGACATCCAAAGACCCGGTATTTACCGTCAAAGTAACCAAAAACAGCGCCAATCGAATTATGGCGCATTATCTGAAATCATACCTGAAGGACAGCAAGATCAAATATGCCGTCACTTTGGGAACCAATGAAGCAGCGTTAAGTGGATCGTTCAAATTTCTAGGGAATGCCGTTAAGTTCCAGTTAACATTTGATCCGCTTGTGTTGAAGAATGGTGATGTTTTGCTTAAAGCCAAGAACCTGAATATCGGCGCATTGCCAGTACCAATCAGTTTTGTCATGAGCTATATTGGCAACAGTTATAAAATTCCAAAGTGGGTAAGTCTAGATAGTAAGGCTGGTACGGTTGTGCTAAAATTGACCCAATTTAAACTCCAAAATGGCATGACCCTTAAGGCAAACAAGTTGGATCTGACCAATGATGATCTTGAATTTGCGGTTTATTTGCCTGATGAAGAGTGACCATTAGAAAGAAGTTGAAACAATAATGAAAAAAGAAACGGCTATTTTTGCAGGCGGCTGCTTTTGGTGCATGGTTGAGCCTTTCGAGGAGCAACCCGGGATTTTGAATGTGGTTTCCGGTTATACCGGTGGCCATGTTGCCAATCCTACCTATGAACAGGTTTCTTCGCATACCACGGGTCACACGGAAGCCGTGGAAATCACGTTTGATGCGGATGTGATCGATTATCCGTCACTTTTGAATATTTACTGGCAACAAACCGATCCAACCGATGCAATGGGGCAATTTCAGGACCGCGGCGATAACTATCGACCGGTTATTTTCGTCAAGGATGAAGCACAACGACAGGCTGCTGAAGCTTCAAAAGCGGCGTTGGAAGCCAGTGGTCGGTTTTCTGATCCGATTGTGACTAAAATCGAGGCAGCGAAGCCATTTTATCCTGCCGAACCGGAGCACCAGCAATTTTATGCCAAGAATCCGCGGCGGTATGCAATGGAGCATGCGCAGCGGCAGGCGTTTATCGACAAAAACTGGAAGGATTAATCATGCATCGGACTTTTTACGAGTATCTTATGACGCTGCGTAACCCCAATGACCACAGCGAGGTAGCGGAATTTGCCAAAAATGCTTTCCTGGATCAAAGCTTTCCGAAACATGAAAAAGATTATCATCGGTTAAGTGATTATTTAGAACTCAACGGTAATTATTTACCGACGATGGCCATTTTTGACGAAACATACCGTGATTACGAAGCCAGTGAAAGCACAGGAGGCGATTCATATCAATAAACACAAGGTGCCATTGTGGGCGGTCATTGTTTTATTCCTAGTTGCGCTTGGTGGCGGTGCGGCAGGTGGTTATGCCCTGTCATATCAGCAAGCACAACAGTCTGTCCTTAAAACCGGAGTTCCCAAAGCCTTAGCACCGGTGATTTCGGCCTATGAAACGGTTACGAATAATTATTATAAACAGGTCAGCACAACCAAACTGACCGATGGGGCGATCAAGGGCATGTTAAGTTCTCTTGATGACCCATATTCGGTTTATTTGCAAAACAATGACAAAACCAATTTAGACGACACCATTTCTGCTTCATTTGGCGGGATTGGTGCAACCATTCAGCAGGATCACAACAGCCTTTCCATTGCCAGCATTCTACCGGGAACACCGGCGAAAAAAGCAGGTATGAAGGTCGGCGATGTGCTGCTTAAAGTGAATGGTAAAGATGTGTCTAAAAAAACCGTCACCCAAGCAGTTGCCAAAATTCGTGGCAAAATCGGCACCACAGTAGCAGTGACCGTTAAACGCGGCAGCAAGCAGGCCACCTTCTCCATGAAGCGGAAAAAGATTACCGTTGACACGGTGATCGGGAAACTTGCGCCTGCGAATAAACAGGTTGGGGTCATTACGATTTCGACCTTCAGCGAACCGACTGTTAAGCAATTCAAAGCGACTGTCAAGAAATTACGCAAAGAAGGCGCTAAATCCTTTATCCTGGACTTACGGCAAAATCCGGGTGGGATGATGACGGCTGCTTTGTCAATCAGCTCGATGTTCTCCAAAAACGGCCAGACCGTCATGCAGATTGAAGATCGCAATGGTGCAAAGGAAGTCTACAAAGCAGGCAAAAAGCTTGATGGCGGCTTCAAAGTGACTGAAAAAACCGCGGTGCTTATTGATGGTAATTCCGCCTCTGCCAGTGAAATCACCGCAGCAGCACTGCACCAGAACAGTCAAATTCCGCTAGTTGGCGAAAAGAGCTTTGGTAAAGGCACCGTTCAAAATGTCGGCGAGATGAGCAGCAACAAAGAACTCAAGCTGACCGTTGCCAAATGGTTAACGCCAGATGGCACCTGGATCAACCACAAAGGTCTAACGCCTGATGTGAAAGTTGCTTACCCAGCAGCAGCCAAAATAACGTTAATCAATGCAACCCAACTCAAACCCGGTGACAAGGGCAGTGATGTGAAATCGCTGCAACAGATGCTAAAAGCCTTAAAGATCGGCTCAGCTACGGTCAACGGTCAATACGATGATGCGACCCAGGCCGCCGTTAAATCCTTCCAGGAGGCCAACGAGCTGGACGCAAGCGGTACTGCCGATCAAGACACCTTAGCCGCACTGGCACAAAAGCTCAGTGCTCAACTGACGAAGGATGATCCGATGGTAGCGGCTGCTGTCAAGGAAGTTACGAAATAGTTCGTTTGAATCAATATCAATGCGCGCGCATGCCTTTGAGGGTGTGGGCGCGTTTTTAATCTGCTAAAATAAAAAAGATAACGAAAGGAGAAACCTCTGTTTGATTGAATTAGAAGGCTTTGCAGTGTATCCAAACAAAGTTGAGCGAGCAAAAGAATGGATGTCTTTTTTAAAAGGTCATCAAGAAGCAGTCAACGAGACCCTTGGCCCTGAGAACATAGAAGTGGAACGTATTTTTTCTGTTTCAGTTAATGGACGGATGTACCTTTGTTGGTATTCTGAACAGACGGCGCCCATTCCTGATGTTACCCGCAGCACTAATCCGATTGATCAGGTTCATGTCGACTTTTGGAAAGAATGTATCGATGAGAAAGCACCAAGGCTTGAATTTAAGCTGGAGAATGAGTTTAAGCGGCCAGGTGTAAATTAAGACAATTAATGTGGAAGATTTAAATCCGGCTATTCCGATCGATCAATATAGTGCAACGATTTATGGAAAATAAAGGGGTGAATCTGACGACTTATTGGAAGTATTTGAACACAATAGTGGTGTTGATCGTATTTTTTCTTATATCTCTAATCTTTGCGAGTCACACAATGATTCAGACACTTCTTGGTGTAGGTTCGCTTGCCTGGTTTTTGTTTTTTCTTATTAGAGAAATTTATTTGAATAATAGGCGAACGCAACGAACAAGGTTTCAAGTTCGTCTCTCTCATGGCTTGATTGTTTTGGGATTACTTTTATTCAATACAAGCGTTCATCAAACTGTTATTTCTACTTTTGGACAGACTGACATGATTCAATTTTGGGGTGAGCATGAAGCTGCAATTCACATGAATGGTAGAGCATACCACTTGATATGGACAAAGAGGTCATTTCATAGCACCACGTATTTTTATAACTTGTATGAGCGACGAGGACTGTTCTTTTACCGCGTTAATTCTGAAGTCATGTCGTGGACAATCAATCCCCCTGAGCAAAGAGATTATGGTGCAGTTAGGACATTTCTTTATCACGGTGAAGAGCAAGGAGTAAAATAGTGTCATGCACACATACCCAAGGCACGGCTGCTATCGCCTTTAAGTAGCTGCCTAATTCGAACCTATTTGCAAACGAGGAGTCTAAATGAATGAACAAGCGAATTTCGCCACCAAAGTTCTAACCCTTCATCAACGACTGGCAAGCGTCAAAATGACGTTACCTGGTTGCTATCAGTTGGTGAATCCATATAGCGGAAAGCAGAAGCATGCAGTTGACCAGATCACGGCAGCTTTTTATCATAAATATTTTAATGATAATCACAAACGGCGATTAATCTTGGGGAGCTCGCCCGCGCGAAAAGGCACTGCCATAACAGGAGTTCCCTTTGAAGATGCAGCCGAGTTACAAGCAGAGACAGGTATCGCTGTGGCGAAGTTCCAGATTAAGCCATCGTCAACAAACTTCTTATATGATGTAATGCAGCAATATGGTGGCAAGAGAAAATTTTATAGTGACTTCTACATGAGCTTTGCTTGTCCTTTGGGGTTAAGTAAAATAAGTGCTAAAGGAAACGTGATAAATAGTAATTATTATGAAACTAACGTGATTAAGGATAGACTAATGCCATTCATAGTTGCTTCATTGCAGGAGCAAATCAAATTAGGCGTAGACACCTCAGTTTGTTACTGTATTGGTAGTGGCGAGAATTTTAAGGTGCTAACAAGTATCAATCAGACGTATCATTTCTTTGGTAGCATTGTCCCATTAGAGCACCCGCGCTATGTCATGCAGTATCACTTTAAGGACAGAGCCCGCTATATTCAAAAATACGTTGCTGCCTTAAATTGTAAATAAAAGGAGTTTGAAATATTTTGGCAATTCAATGGTTCCCCGGTCATATGGCCAAGGCCCGTAAGCAAGTACAGGAAAAAATTAAACAAGTTGATCTGATTCTTGAAGTCGTTGATGCTCGAACGCCTGAATCGTCACGTAATCCGATGCTAGATGAATTGGTGGGTGATAAACCGCGGCTTATCATTTTAAACAAGCAGGACTTGGCTGATCCTGTACTGACGAATGAATGGGTTCGGTATTATCAAACACAAGGCTTTGCTGCAATTGCGATTGATGCACAACATGCTAAGCGGCTACAGCAGATCCCCCAAGCGGCCGCGAAGTTAATGGCGGAAAAGATAGCGCGGAAAAAAGCCCGCGGAATTCGCAATCCCATGATTAAGGCAATGTGTATTGGTATTCCTAACGTTGGGAAATCAACGGTTTTGAATCGGTTGGTTCGAAAAAATATCGCGGTGACCGGCAACAAGCCCGGGGTAACCAAGAATCAACAATGGCTAAAAGCGAGCGACAACTTTCAATTACTTGATACGCCCGGAATTCTTTGGCCAAAGTTTGCCTCCCAGACAATCGGGATGCGCTTGGCATTCACGGGAGCAATTGCCGACGCCGTTTTCCAGGAGGATGTGGTTGGTTTGTATGGACTGAACTATTTTATGGCGCATTATCCGGCGGCGTTGAAAAAAGCATATCATCTGACTGACACGGATCTGCAGGCTGCACCGCATGATGTATTGGTAAAACTAACGAAAACGCAAGGATTTGGTGAGGAATTTAATCGGATGGCGGAACGGCTGATTTTCGATGCGCGCCAAGGAAAGTTAGGTCGATTTACGTTAGAGAAACCGGGTGAATTAGATGCCGACGCTGAGTGAGTATAAAACTCTTTTACAAGCTGATCATGTTGATCCCGCGGTTTTAACGGCGCTAGAGCAGGATAGTCGGATTGGGGCGCGGAAACTCTTGGCGGCTTATCAACGCCGACAGGACCATCAAGCAGCAGAAGCGGTTGCGCTACGATATCGTAGCAGGTATGAGCGTAAGTTATGGAAAATGTATTCCCATGTTGCAGGGTTAGACGAAGTAGGGCGCGGACCACTTGCTGGCCCAGTTGTCACCGCCGCCGTTATCTTGCCGCATCAGTTTAAATGGCCGGTGAACGATTCTAAGCAGCTGACAGCGCATGAACGTGATGTCTTGTATCCGCATATTTTGACGGAAGCCATTGCGGTTGGTATCGGGGTGGCAGATAATCACGAAATTGATCGGGAAAATATTTACCATGCGACGGAGCTAGCGATGGCACAAGCAGTTTCGCATTTGCGGGTTGCCCCAGAGTTTTTACTGGTTGACGCCATGCATGTCCCCGTTAATTTGCCGCAAGAACGGCTCATCAAAGGGGATGCCAATAGTATCAGCATTGCGGCTGCAAGTATTGTCGCCAAAGTCATTCGGGATCGCTTAATGGTGATGTATGATCGGGTTTACCCGGGCTATGATTTTAAAGACAACATGGGTTATGGTACGAAAGCACATTTAGCCGGATTAGCTACTCATGGCGTGACGCCGATTCACCGGCGCAGTTTTGGACCGGTACGACATTGTCTGAAATCCTAGATGTTTCTTAAAATATTCGCGTAATGTTCAAGTAGGAGGAAGACAGCATGACATTACGTGATTTTTTATTAGCATGGCACTTGGCCACCCATCAGAATCCGCGCTTGGCAGTTAGTTTACAGCAAGCCATTTTGAAAAAAGCTGATCTAAGTACCTATCAAAATGACCTCAAACAGAAATTAACGCCAGCAGTTGCACGGATATTAAGTGCAGCACGCGAGACCCCGTATCTGACGTTTGTTGATACTGCCTATCCTCCGCGCCTGCGCGAAATCCCGCAGCCACCGTCTGTCCTCTTTTATCAAGGCAATCTCGGCTTAATCAATCAATTAACTTTAGGGGTCGTCGGTTCGCGGAAGGCAACCAACTATTCAGCTGAAGCACTGACGCGACTGTTTCCGCAATTACCGCCTATGACAATTGTTAGTGGGTTAGCCGCTGGTGCTGACAGTATGGCGCATGAAGCGGCACTTGCAGCCGGACTACCGACGATTGCCGTGATTGCTAACGGCATCGATCAAGTGTATCCGGCTAAGAATCGCAGCTTACAGCGACAAATTAGTCGGGTGGGATTGGTTGTAAGCGAATATCCTCCGGGAACAGCACCGCAACGCTTTCAATTTGTGGCGCGTAATCGCATCATTGCCGGTTTAGCGCATGGCGTCATGGTAACCGAAGCCGAAATTAAAAGCGGCAGTCTGATTACGGCTAACTATGCCTTGCAACATAATCGCGAAGTTTTTGCGCTGCCCAATCGGTTTGGCGATGTGCTAGGTGCAGGCACCAACGCATTAATTCAAGCAGGGGCCGCCATTGTCACCGGTCCGGAAACCTTAATGGAAAATCTGCATTTTTACCCGTAAAGTGTCAAAATCTGCTTACTTTATAGTAGAAAAATTTTCGTTTGATTTGACAAGAGCAAAATGACTAGCTTATGATAGCAACTGTTTTGAGCCAGCAGGCAAGATGGCACCCGTTTTAAGCAGCGAGACGCACCGTAAATTTTTTGCCTAGCTGAAACTCATGAAGCGTTGACGGTGAATCGTCAGCCTGCACAAATTAAACAGGGCTTGCTTATTGTAGCAATGCCACCGGAAGGAGCGCGTTCATGGCCGACAAGAAGTTAGTCATTGTTGAATCGCCAGCCAAAGCCAAGACCATTGAGAAGTATCTTGGTCGCACCTATAAAGTTGTTGCCAGTTTAGGCCATATCCGTGATTTACCTAAGAGTCAGATGGGCGTCGATGTTGAAAATAACTACAAACCCAAGTACATCTCGATTCGGGGTAAAGGCGATGTGATTAAATCTTTAAAAAAAGACGCAAAAAAAGCCAGCCGCGTTTATCTCGCCGCCGATCCGGATCGTGAAGGAGAAGCAATTGCCTGGCATGTCAGTCATATCTTAGGGCTTGATCCGAATGCCAAGAATCGGGTTGTTTTTAACGAAATCACCAAAGATGCCGTAAAAAATGCATTTAAAACCCCTCGTGGTATTGATATGGATCTTGTCGATGCGCAACAAGCACGCCGAATTCTCGATCGGCTCGTGGGGTACTCGATCAGCCCGCTGTTGTGGAAGAAGGTCAAAAAGGGCCTGAGTGCCGGTCGGGTTCAAAGTGTTGCGTTAAAGCTCATCATTGACCGTGAAAATGAAATCAAGAACTTTATTCCTGAAGAATATTGGTCCTTGGATGCCGAATTCCAAAAAGGCCGCAGCAAGAAATTCTCCGCCAGTTTTTATGGCATCAAAAACAAGAAAATGGCGCTGAAGAACAATGAGGCGGTTCAAAAAGTCTTAAGTCAGATTGACAAGACGAAGCCGTTTTCCGTTACCAATGTGGTTAAAAAAGAACGCAAACGTTTCCCTGCACCGCCATTTACCACCAGTACCTTGCAACAGGAAGCCAACCGTAAGCTAGGATTCCGCACTCGTAAGACCATGATGTTAGCCCAGCAGCTCTATGAAGGGATTAACTTAGGCGGCAAGTTGGGTACGGTTGGGCTCATTACGTATATGCGTACTGATTCAACCCGGGTTTCCAACGTTGCCAAAACCGAAACGAGTCATTATTTGCATGAAAAATATGGCGAGGCTTATGCCGCTGTCAAAATTCGCCAAGGTAAGCTTCAAGAAGGGGCTCAGGATGCCCACGAAGCCATCCGGCCGACGAGTACGTTACGAACACCGGAAAGCTTGGCGTCGGTTTTAGACAAAGATCAGATGAAACTGTACCGTTTGATCTGGAGTCGCTTTGTTGCTAGCGAAATGACGCCGGCGATTATTGACACAGTCGCCGTCACGCTCAATCAAAATGACGTGACGTTCCGGGCAAATGGCAGCCAAATGAAGTTTGAAGGCTTTACCAAGCTATACGTTTCCTCGCGTGATAGCGATGAAAAGGATAACGTTTTACCACCGCTTGCAGTCGGCGATGCTGTGAAGATGCTGAAAACCGATCCGGCGCAACACTTTACCCAACCACCGGCACGTTATTCTGAAGCCAACTTGGTTAAGGCTCTGGAAGAAAACGGGGTTGGCCGCCCATCGACGTATGCACCGACCATCGAAACCATTCAGAAGCGCTATTACGTCAAACTCAACGCCCGCCGCTTTGAGCCCACGGAATTAGGCGAAATCGTCAATAGTTTGATCGTTGAATTTTTCCCGGACATCGTCAATATCAAGTTTACGGCGAATATCGAATCCGAACTTGACAGTATCGAAACCGGCGAAGCCAATTGGGTCAAAGTCATCGACCAATTCTATAAGCCGTTTGAAAAAGAAGTTGCGCACGCCGAGACCGGGATTGAAAAAATCCAAATCAAGGATGAACCGGCCGGCTTTAACTGCGATATCTGTGGCGCGCCAATGGTGATCAAAATGGGACGTTATGGCAAATTCTACGCCTGCTCCCGATTCCCTGACTGCCGTAACACCAAAGCGATCGTCAAAGAAATCGGCGTTATTTGTCCTAAGTGTCACAAAGGGCAGGTTGTGGAACGCAAGAGCAAGCGTAACCGCGTCTTTTATGGCTGCTCTCGTTACCCTGACTGTGACTTTGTTTCCTGGGATAAACCGGTCGGCCGCGACTGCCCGGTTTGCGGACATTTCTTAGTCGAAAAGAAATCTAAAGCCGGCACCCAAGTCGTCTGTCCCAACAACGATTACAAAGAAGCCTTACAAAAAGCATAAATCACCTGACAGCAAGTACGGATCCTTTGTACCTGCTGTTTTTTTCGGGTACACTAAGGCAAAGTGCGAGCAGAATCGCTTAAAAATAACCAAACACAACCAAGATAAACGTCTTAAGATCAGTGATCCATTCAATCAAATTAATAACCTCACCAAGGAGGAATTCATGATGCCTACTGTTAACGTTATTGGAGCCGGGCTTGCCGGTTCAGAAGCTGCCTGGCAAATTGCCCAAGCCGGCGTCGATGTTAATCTCTACGAAATGCGCCCCGTGAAGATGACGCCGGCACATCACACCGGTAATTTTGCCGAACTCGTCTGTACGAACTCACTGCGCGCTAATCAAATTACTAATGCGGTCGGACTTTTAAAAGAAGAAATGCGGCGGCTGCATTCCATTATCATGCAAAGTGCCGATGCAACCGCGGTTCCTGCCGGTGGTGCGCTAGCCGTGGATCGCGAGCCGTTTTCCGAGCTGGTGACCCGGCAGCTGACAAACCATCCCCATATTCATGTCATTCATGACGTATTAACCGATTTTCCGGCTGGCATAACCGTTGTAGCGACCGGGCCATTGACAGCGCCGGGACTTGCCGATGCGATTGTTGCGTTGAATGGCGAAGCAGGCTTGTCCTTCTTTGATGCTGCGGCGCCGATTATCGACGCCAGCACGATTGATAACGACATCGTTTATAAAAAATCGCGTTATGACCGGGGTGAGGCTGCTTATTTGAATTGCCCGATGAATAAGGAAGAATTTCAGGCATTTTACAAGGCGCTGGTGACAGCTGAGGTTGCTGAAGGTCACGATTTTGAAAAGATGACGGTGTTTGAAGGTTGCATGCCAATTGAGGTAATGGCCAAGCGCGGGATCAAAACCATGCTATTTGGTCCGCTGAAACCGGTTGGCCTGGAAGATCCCAAAACCGGCAAGACGCCATATGCGGTGGTGCAGTTGCGTCAGGATAATGCTGCAGCCAGTCTTTATAACATTGTTGGTTTTCAAACGCACCTTAAATGGGGTGAGCAAAAGCGGGTTTTCCGCATGATTCCGGGTCTGGAACATGCTCAGATCGTCCGTTATGGCGTCATGCATCGCAATACATTTATGAAATCGCCAGTGGTTCTTGAGCCGACTTATGCGTCCAAACGCCGCGGTGATCTCTTCTTTGCCGGGCAAATGACCGGGGTTGAAGGTTACGTTGAAAGCGCGGCTAGTGGCCTGATTGCCGGTACCAATGCGGCGCGTCTGGCTTTGGGGCAAACGCCCATCGCTTTTCCGCAAACAACTGCGATGGGGGCTATGGCACACTATATTACCCACACCTCGCCAAGTCACTTTCAGCCGATGAATGCTAATTTTGGTATTATGCCGCCGTTAGCAGTCAAGGTTCGGAATAAAAAAGAACGGAATCAACAACTCGCAGAGCGCGCATTGAATGATCTGGCAACTTTTCAAACTGAATTACAAGGCGCACATCAGTCCTAAAATTGGAAAATGATCTCGGGTAACCGGGATTTTTTCATGATCACGGGTCGTCATGTTCGCCAAGTACTCAATGAGCGAATAATGGTGGCGGATTGCAGTTTTTTTAGCCCGTCTTCGCCTATATTTACGGCAGGTTTAGTGGCTGAAAACGTCAACAATCGTTCTTTTTATGTTAATCTATTAAGCGGAGGGATGTCGTGATGAAGCCACTTGCAGCGTTTCAGGAATACTTAACCGTTGAGCGCCAGTATTCGCCGGAAACGGTTACGGCCTATTTAAACGACATTCAGGAATTCCAGGCTTTTCTTAAGGCGAATGGTGGGTTTACCGACTTTAGCAAAGTGGACGACTTGGACGTTCAAACCTATTTAACGGACTTGAACAAGCAGGCGTTGGCGCGAACTTCCATTGCCCGTAAAATCAGTAGTTTACGGAGCTTTTATCGGTATCTTGTTCGGATTGATGTTGTGAAACGCAACCCGTTTGAATTGGTTGAGTTAAAAAAGCAGCATCATCATTTGCCGCAGTTTTTCTATGAGGCGGAAATACAGGAACTCTTTAAAACGGTAGAAGGAAAAACCCCGTTGGATCAACGTAATCGGGCATTACTCGAGGTTTTGTACGGTACCGGCATTCGTGTCTCCGAGTGTGCTAACTTGACGTTGAATCAAGTGGATTTTAATACCGGCTTATTGCTGATTCACGGGAAAGGCAACAAGGATCGCTATGTGCCGTTTGGCCGCTATGCCCAGCGTGCGTTGCAGACCTATCTCAAAGACGGTCGCCAGACACTGATGAACAAGCGCGATGTCCAGCATCGATTTGTGTTCGTCAACCAGTATGGTCGACCGATTACTGCACGTGGTATTGAATATATTTTGGATCAATTAATCAAGCAAACGAGTCTGATCGCGAATATTCATCCCCACATGCTCCGCCATAGCTTTGCCACGCATATGCTGGATCACGGGGCTGACTTGCGCACGGTTCAGGAGTTACTGGGGCACGCGAGCTTGTCAACGACGCAGATCTATACCCACGTGACGATGGCGCATTTGAAAAACGAATATATGAAATATTATCCGAAGCATAATTAAGACTAAAGCATGATGTAATTGCACGATGAATTTTTTAAAGTATGAACATTGGCAGATTTAACAACACTGCCAGTTCTGATTGATTATCCGATATCAAGAAACAAAAAAGGAGCATACCATGACAACAATTGCAGCAGTGAGAAAAGATGGCGTGACCGCTTTAGCCGGCGATGGCCAAGTTACTTTGGGCGAAAAAGTGATCATGAAAGGCAATGCCCAAAAGGTACGCCGAATCTATCATGATCAGGTCGTTATCGGTTTTGCCGGCGGGGTCGCCGATGCGTTTACGCTTCAAGACTGGTTTGAAAAGAAACTAGAGCATTATTCCGGTAACTTACGACGTTCAGCAGTTGCCTTGGCTCAAGACTGGCGTAAAGATCCAACCTTGCAAAAACTCGAGGCCATGATGATCGTCATGGATGAGCATGATTTGCTGCTTGTTTCAGGGTCTGGAGAAGTCATTGACCCAGACGAGGACGTGGTGGCGATTGGGTCGGGCGGTAATTTTGCCCAAGCGGCCGCAATTGCAATGTTGCGGCATTCACCAGACATGACGCCGGCTGATATTGCTAAAGAAGCGGTTAATATCGCTGGTAATATTGACATCTTTACAAATCATAATATTATCGTTGAGAGTTTCTAGGGCGTTCGTTGGTGCAGAGGTCTGGATGTAAAGGCTTATTGCGTGCTGGCTCACGCTCCGTAACGCGTTCACCGGCGCAGAAGTCTGCGTGTAAGGCCCTTAGGCGCAATGGCCAAAGCCCGGCCATCACGCCTAAGGCCACTTACACTCCGACTTCTAAGCGCGTCGGTTCACGCTCACTTTCTTTTAGGAGGTTCCCATGGTAGAAGTACAAACACCGAAGCAAATTGTAGAAAAGCTTGATCAGTATGTGATTGGTCAAGATGAGGCGAAGCGGGCCGTGGCGGTGGCTTTGTATAATCGCTATCGGCGGATGCAGTTGTCGCCGAAGATGCAAGAAGAAATCACGCCTAAGAACTTGCTCATGATCGGGCCAACCGGGGTCGGGAAGACTGAGATTGCGCGCCGCTTAGCCAAGATCGTGGAAGCACCGTTTGTTAAAGTTGAAGCGACTAAATTCACTGAAGTCGGCTATGTTGGCCGTGACGTTGAATCGATGGTGCGCGATCTTGCCGAAACGGCGGTTGCCATGGAGGAAGAAAAGCAGTTTAAAAAAGTCCGGGTTCGCGCGGAAAAAGAAGCTAACAAGCGGCTGGTTAAGATTTTGGTACCGGCTATTCGCAAAGAAAAAAATAGCAATCCGATGGCGGAAATGATGAGTATGTTGCAAGGCATGCAAAATGGCAAGATGCCCGCGGGTGACGATGCTGATGCTGGCGGTGAAGTGACGGATGACATTCGCAATCGCCGTTTAAGCGTGGCGGAGCAATTGGAAAAAGGCTTGTTAGAGGATCGTGAAATCACCGTTGCCGTCAATGACGAGAAAAAAGGCGGCGGCATGAGTGATATGTACGGCCAAATGGGCATTGACCTTAGTGACACGATTGGCGCTTTAATGCCGAAGAAAAAAGTTGAACGCACGATGACCGTCAAAGAAGCACGCGAAATCTTCATTAAAGAAGAGTCTGATAAACTGGTCAATCATGCCGATATTTATCATGATGCGATTCAAAGCGCGGAAAATAACGGCATCATTTTCATCGACGAAATTGATAAAATTGCAGCCGGTGATAAACACACGAGCGGTGAAGTTTCCCGTGAAGGCGTGCAGCGCGATATTTTGCCGATTGTTGAAGGCTCACAGATTAACACCAAATACGGACCGATTAATACGGATCACATTCTGTTTATTGGCTCGGGCGCGTTTGCAGAAGCCAAGCCAAGCGATTTGATTGCTGAGTTGCAAGGACGTTTTCCAATTCGCGTTGAGTTAAAAGATTTAACGGAACAAGATTTCGTGCGGATCTTGACCGAGCCGGACAATGCGTTGATTAAACAATACATTGCCTTAATTGGCGCAGACGGGGTCAAAATCACGTTTACGAAAGAGGCCGTTGAACGTATCGCAGAAATCGCCACTCAGGTCAACCATGATACCGATAATATCGGTGCCCGGCGACTGGCAACGATTCTCGAAAAACTGTTGGAAGATGTGCTTTATGAAGGTCCGGATATGGCGATGGGCAGCGTCACGGTTACCCAGCAGTATGTTGACGACAAGATTGGGCATATCGCCGCGGATAGCAACATGACGCGCTATATTTTGTAAGGTAACTTTGAAGAACTGTTAGGTAAAGGATGAGAATGTATGGTAACGATTGCAAATGACTTTTTAACGGTTAACATCAGTCGGCATGGTGCTGAATTGACCAGTATTAAGGATAATCTGACTGGCCGTGAGCGACTATGGCAGGCTGATCCTGAAGTTTGGCCACGCCATGCGCCGGTTTTATTTCCGATTGTCGGTGCATTGGCTGATCAGCAATATCATTACGCTGGCAAGACTTACCATATGGGGCAACACGGATTTGCGCGTGATCGTGACTTTACGGTTGTGTCCGCAACGCCTTTTAAAGCCAGTCTCGTGCTCAAAGATGATGACAAAACGCGGGCGATGTTTCCGTTTGCTTTTCGGCTCATCATTACCTATGCGCTAGAAAATAATAACCTGCACGTCACCTACCACGTCGATAACCCCGCTAAAACGGAACCGTTATACTTCAGCATCGGTGGACACCCGGGTTTTAACGTTCCCATGACGCCGGATACCGAATTTGCGGACTATTACATGAACTTCAAGCCGCGTAAGTCTCTGGTGCAGATTCCGCTTGTCGCTGGGCAAGGTATTGATTACAGTCATCGAACTTTGGCTGCGACCGATGCCAACCTAGCGCTGACACACGAAACGTTTAAAAATGATGCGCTTATTTTTGCGCCGCTTGGTAAAACCACCTTCAATTTACTTTCTGATGAAACCAAGCACGGAGTCAGTGTGACCATGGAAGACGCCCCTTACCTTGGTGTTTGGAGTCCATACCCTAAGACCGGCGATTTTGTCTGCATCGAACCGTGGTGGGGCATTGCGGATACGATCGGCACCACCGGAGATCTGACCAAGAAACTCGGCATCAACCGTTTGGAACCGGGAACGGCTTTTGAGAAAGGTTACACGATTAGCATTTTCTAACTGATTAACGAAGCTTGTTGTGCCATTACAAAAAGACATCCGCTAGGGGATGTCTTTTTGATTGTCAGGTATTTGGGTGATTATTCATGATGACGCTGATTGCGCAGGTATAGGCCGAGCCCAAACGGTACCATATTTTCGTCACCGGCCTTGATGCGTTTGAAATTGGCGCGATGTTTGATGAAAAAGACAACCAGTAAGCCGCAAGCAACTGTCGTCAGTAGCCAATCGTGATACACCAATGACCAGCACGTGATAATCACCATCCCCAGCGTACTGGCCACACTCACCATGGACGTTAATAAGATCAGGCTAAACCAGATGGCAAAGGCGATGAAGAAAAATGGCGGGTTATACGCTAACAAAATACCGGCACTGGTTGCGACAGCCTTTCCGCCTTTGAAACCAATGTAGATCGAAAAAGTATGCCCCAATACCGCTGCCAACCCGACAACCAAGATTAGCCAGTGGTGGTCAATCCCAAATAAAATCGGTAAACTGGCAGACAGTGTTCCTTTTAGAATATCCAATAGCAAGACTAGGGTACCGCCGACCGGTCCTAACATCCGGTAAGCATTGGTGGTTCCGATATTATGGCTGCCACCTTGGCGAATATCCGTATGATAAAATAGTTTGCCAACGACCACCCCAAACGGAATGGCGCCGATGAAATAGGCAAGTATAAAACAAAGCACAAGTACCAAATGTGCCCCTCCTCTCAGACTAAAAACTATTTTAGCATTTTTGACTTTTGAGGGATACGCCGGTAAAATAATACGAACACACATTCGATCTGTGAACTATATTGCATCTTGACAGCTTCATACAGGCGTTTTTGACTGTGATATTTTGCCGGTGATCACAGAAATTGGGTTTTCTTAAACGTTCCTGCGCTCGCCCTCCGCTTCTGCGTGGTGTATTCTATAAATTAGTTGTTTCAAAAAGGGAGTTTATTATGGACAAAGCAACGCAAGCATATAATGATTCATCCATTCAGGTGCTACACGGATTAGAAGCCGTTCGTAAGCGTCCCGGGATGTATATTGGTTCCACCGATAGCCGCGGGTTACATCATTTGGTTTATGAAATCGTGGATAACTCAGTCGATGAAGCGCTCGCGGGGTTTGGGGATGAAATTAATGTCACGATTCACGCCGATAATTCTGTGACTGTGCAAGATCATGGTCGAGGGATGCCAACGGGAATGCATCCTAGTGGTAAGCCGACCATCGAAGTCATCTTAACGGTGTTGCACGCTGGGGGTAAGTTTAACCAGAATAGTTATAAAACATCAGGCGGCCTTCACGGTGTCGGCTCAAGTGTCGTCAATGCGCTGTCTGAGTCATTGACGGTTCGGGTTGTCCGGGACAAACACGCCTTTGAAGAGCATTTTATTAATGGCGGACATCCTGATGGCGGGTTGCAGAAGTTGGGCAAGGTTAACGAACCCAACGGCACGACCATCACGTTCAAGCCGGATCCGACTGTTTTCCAGACCACGGTTTTCAATTACGATACCTTAGCCGAACGACTGCGCGAATCCGCGTTTTTGTTGAAGGCGATCACCATTAATTTAACCGATGAGCGGACCGGTAAGCATGATCAGTATCATTATCCTGATGGTTTGGTTAGTTTCGTGAAATACCTTAATGAAGGTAAAGACGCCTTATCGCAAGTCATTAATTTTGAAGGCAAGAAGGACGGCATTGTCGTTGATTTTGCCGGTCAATACAATGATGGCTACTCTGAAAACATTATTTCGTTCGTCAACAATGTTCGGACTGGCGATGGCGGCACGCATGAAATCGGATTGCGCAGCGGGATGACGCGTGCTTTTAATGAATTCGCCCGAAAAGTCGGGTTATTGAAAGACCGCGATAAGAATCTTGAAGGCAGCGATGTCCGCGAAGGTTTTGCGGGTATTTTGAGTGTCCGCATCCCGGAAGAGATCTTACAGTTTGAAGGCCAGACCAAAGGCAAGTTGGGGACGCCTCAGGCACGGACCGTTGTCGATGGGATTGTGTACGACCACCTTGCCACCTTCTTGATGGAAAACGGTGAAGAATCGCAAGAACTCGTGCGCAAAGCCATTAAAGCCCGCGATGCCCGTGAAGCCGCCCGCAAAGCCCGTGATGACAGTCGGACCGGGCGCAAACGCAAAAAGGATCAGGGGCTGCTTTCCGGTAAACTGACCCCGGCACAGACCAAAAACCCTAAACGCAACGAACTGTATCTTGTCGAAGGGGATTCCGCCGGTGGTTCTGCCAAGCAGGGACGCGATCGTAAGTTCCAGGCAATTTTGCCATTACGCGGGAAAGTTTTGAATACGCAAAAAGCCAAGTTGCAGGATATCGTCAAAAACGAAGAAATCAATACCATGATTTATACCATTGGCGCCGGTGTCGGAGCCGATTTTGACATCCAGCAGGCTAACTACAATAAGATCATTATTATGACCGATGCCGATACTGATGGTGCGCACATTCAGATCCTGCTGTTGACCTTCTTTTACCGATACATGCGGCCGTTAATCGATGCCGGGCGTGTGTATATCGCACTGCCGCCGTTGTACCGCTTGCAAAAAGGTGCTGGCGCTAAAACGAAGATCAGCTATGCGTGGACGGATGAAGAGTTAGCTAAGGAAACCAAGGCGATGGGCAAAGGCTATACCTTGACCCGCTTTAAAGGGCTTGGCGAAATGAACGCCGATCAACTATGGGAGACCACGATGAATCCCGAAACGCGGACGCTGATTCGGGTTCGGATTGACGATGCGCAGCTGGCAGAACGCCGGGTCACGACATTGATGGGCGATCGGGTTGAACCGCGACGTGAATGGATTGAACATCACGTGAAGTTTGATCTGGATGATGAAGGCAGTATCTTGGAAACTCCAACGGCAAACCATGAAAAGTTGCAATTCGGAGCTAAGCAAATCGTTAAGCAATTAGATAAGAAAAGGAAGTAAAAGCCATTGGCCAATCAGATTCAAGAGTTGACCTTAGAAGAGGTCATGGGCGACCGGTTTGGCCGGTACTCGAAATATATTATTCAAGAACGCGCACTGCCAGATGTTCGTGACGGGTTAAAACCGGTCCAACGGCGCATTTTATTTGCGATGAACCAAGACGGCAACACCTATGACAAAGGATTTCGTAAGTCGGCTAAAAGTGTCGGTAATGTCATGGGTAATTACCATCCTCATGGCGACAGCTCGATTTACGAAGCGATGGTGCGGCTTAGCCAAGACTGGAAACTACGCGCACCGTTAATTCAGATGCACGGTAACAATGGGTCAATGGACGGGGATCCGCCAGCAGCGATGCGTTATACAGAAGCGCGGCTAAGCAAGATCAGTAAGGAAATGTTGGCGGATATTGATAAAGAAACCGTTGATATGGTTTTAAACTTTGATGACACTGCCCAGGAACCGACTGTGCTGCCAGCGGGTTTTCCTAATCTACTCGTCAACGGTGCTACTGGGATCTCTGCAGGGTATGCCACTGAAATTCCGCCACATAATTTGCGGGAAGTGTTCAATGCCATTTTGTATCTGCTAAAACATCCGCAAGCTGATTTAGCCGACTTGATGCAGTATGTTAAGGGACCCGATTTTCCAACCGGCGGCATCATCCAAGGGCTTGACGGGATCAAGCAGGCATACGAAACCGGCCGGGGAAAGATTGTCGTTCGCTCACGCACCCACATTGAAACCATTCGCGGCGGCCGCGAGAAGATTGTGGTCACTGAAATTCCGTATGATGTCAACAAGGCCCAAATGATCAAAAAAATCGATGAACTACGACTTAACAAAAAAGTCGACGGTATCGCTGAAGTTCGCGATGAAAGTGATCGATTCGGCTTAAGTGTTGTCATTGAGCTGAAAAAAGAAGCGGATGCCCATGGAATTTTGAATTACCTCTTCAAAAATACCGATCTGCAAATCACATATAACTTTAATATGGTTGCGATTGCCGATATGCAACCGAAATTGCTTGGGCTCAAGGCGATGTTGGAAGCTTATGTGGCGCATCGCCGTGATGTGGTCACACGCCGGACACGTTATGAGTTAAACAAAGCGCAGGCACGGCAGCACATTGTTGAAGGCTTGATTAAAATGTTGTCCATTTTGGATCAGGTCATTGCGGCGATTCGTGCATCCTCAGATAAAGGGGATGCCAAACGCAATTTGGTCAAACAATTTGATTTTTCCGAAGCGCAGGCTGAAGCCATTGTTTCTTTGCAGTTATATCGGTTGACGAATACCGACATTACCGCTTTGCAGGACGAGGCGGCACAACTGGCCAAGGCGATTGCCGAATATCAAGACATTCTAGCGCAGCCGGCTTCGCGTGATCGGGTGATTGAAAAAGAACTTAAACGGATTGCTAAAGAGTACGGGGATGATCGGCGCAGCAGTATTCAAGCCGAGATTGAAACGCTCGAAGTGGCAACGACGGTCACAGTGGCTGATGAAACCGTGATGGTCCAGGTGTCACGCGACGGCTATGTCAAACGCAGCTCCTTGCGTAGTTACCAAGCTGTTGATCCTGAAGATAACGGTTTAAAACCCAATGATTTGGCGATTTTTACCGGAGAGTTAAGCACCCTGCAACATCTTTACATCGTCACGAATGCCGGTAATATCATTTATCGGCCCGTTTACGAAATTAGCGATGCGCGGTGGAAGGACACTGGGGAACATTTAAGCCAGACAGTTGGCTTGGGAACCGATGAAAAGGTTTTGGCGGTCTTTGCTTTTGATCAGCTAGATCTTGCTGGTACCTTTGTCCTTGGCTCCAGTGACGGCTACATTAAGCAGACGGCATTGAGTGATTTGCAGCCGCAGCGCACGTATAAACGCAAACCAATGATGGCAATGAAACTGAAAACACCGGGTGCCGTGGTTACCAACGCTTACTTCACGACCGATCAAGCCCAGGATGTTTTTGTTGTCAGCCGACATGCGTATGGACTCGACTTCCCACTGGATGAAGTTTCCACGGTCGGTGCCCGGGCTACTGGGGTCAAAAGTATGGATCTCAAACCGGAAGATGAGGTGGTTAACTTTATCTTAGTTAAGCAGCCAGAAAAAGCAGTGGTGGGCATTTTGACTCAGCGTGGTGCGTTTAAACGTATGGCGTTAAGCGAAGTCGGTCAAATGAGCCGTGCTCGCCGCGGATTGCTTGTTTTACGCGAATTAAAGCGTGATCCGCACCGCATTGTCGCCATGATGCAAGTCGATGACAACACGCGTCTGGACGTGTTAACCGATGCCGATAAAGTGATCACGTTAACGCCTGTGAACCACCCGACAGGTGATCGCTACTCTAATGGTTCCTTTGTGATTGATACTGATGTCCAAGGAAAACCGGTTTTCGTACGCACACGTGAAGAAACACCGGTTGAACCGTAACACAAAAAATTCTCCATCTGTATTAATACAGATGGAGAATTTTTTATTTATTATATGACAGTACGGTTGTGCACAACTTATCAAGCTAATGATTAAGCTTTTTTTATGAAACAGGAAAGTACACCGAAAAAAACAGCAAAACGCCTGTTATATCAGCGATAAAACGCTTGCATAGATTTGCCTTCGTGTTATACTGAGTTTGTAAGAACTGTCACATCTGTAATTCACTTTAGGAGGCAATACCTATGAAACAGCTTGACGAAACCAAAGTTCCTAATTATTGGGAAGGCTTTAACGGCGGCGACTGGCAAGAAGAAATTAACGTGCGCGATTTTATCGAGCATAACCTGAACCAATATGATGGGGACGAGAGTTTCCTTGCTGGCCCCACTGAAGCAACGACTGTTTTAAATAATCAGGTTTTGAATCTGAAAAAGCAAGAACGTGCCAATGGCGGTGTACTGGATGCAGATAACAATATTCCATCGACCATTACTTCTCATGGCCCCGGTTATCTGAATAAGGACCTCGAAAAGATTGTCGGTGTCCAAACCGATAAGCCGTTTAAGCGAGCATTCATGCCATTTGGCGGTATCCGGATGGCTGAGGATGCTTTGAAATCCTATGGCTTCGAAACCGACGCTAATGAGCACAAGATCTTTACCGAATATCGTAAGACGCATAACCAAGGTGTTTTTGATGCTTATACGCCGGAAATGCGCAAAGCCCGCCACTATAAGATTGTGACCGGCTTACCGGATGCTTATGGTCGTGGTCGGATCGTTTCGGACTTCCCTCGAATTGCTATTTATGGGATTGACCGGCTGATGGCTGAGAAGTTCAACGATTACAACCTGACCGGCGATGGCGAGATGACAGATGATGTTATCAAACTGCGCGAAGAAATTAATGAACAGTATCGTGCCTTGAATGACATGAAGAAGATGGCCAAAGAATACGGCTATGACATTTCCCGCCCAGCTGCTAATGCTCAAGAAGCTGTTCAGTGGATCTACTTCGGTTACCTGGCAGCCGTTAAGACCCAAAATGGTGCGGCAATGTCTGTCGGCCGTATCGATACAGTGATTGATGCCTATATTCAACGGGATATGCGTTTGGGCAAGCTGAATGAAGAGCAGGCACAAGAACTCATCGATCATTTGGTTATGAAGTTACGGATGGTACGTTTCATTCGGACTGAAGAATACAACTCACTGTTCTCCGGTGATCCGATCTGGGCAACACTGTCCTTGGCAGGGATGGGTAATGATGGCCGTCATCATGTTACCAAGACCGCGTTCCGCTTCCTGAAGACCTTGGACAACATGGGCGCGGCACCGGAACCAAACATCACCTTGTTGTGGAGCGAACGTCTTCCTGAAGGGTTCAAACGTTATGCTACTGAAGTGTCCATCCAAAGTTCAACCATTCAGTACGAAAACGATGATCTGATGCGCAACGAATGGGGAACCGACTATTACGGCATTGCTTGCTGTGTTTCCGCACAGCCAATTGCAGATGGTGTTCAGTACTTCGGGGCGCGAGCAAACCTAGCCAAGACCGTGCTGTATGCGATCAACGGTGGTAAGGACGAAATTCAGGAAGCACAGGTGGGACCTGAATACGAGCCGATCACCAGCGACTACATTGACTATGACGAGTTCATGAAGAAGTTCGACAAGATGATGGACTGGTTAGCAGATGTCTATGTCAATGCCCTGAATGTTATTCACTACATGCACGACAAGTACTACTATGAAGCTGCGCAGTTGGCATTGAAGGATACACGTCTGAATCGGACGTTTGCTACCGGGATTTCCGGTTTGTCACATGCGGTTGATTCCATCAGTGCCATCAAGTATGGCCACGTGAAGGCAATTCGGGATGAAAATGGCGTTGCAATCGACTTTGTTGCTGACAATGATGACTATCCGCGTTATGGTAACAATGATGACCGGGCAGACAACATTGCTAAGTGGTTGGTTAAGACCTTCTACAACAAGATGAATACACATCATCTGTATCGCGGTGCTAAGCTCAGTACCAGTGTTCTGACCATTACATCAAATGTGGTTTATGGTAAGAATACCGGGACAACACCAAACGGCCGTCAGAAGGGCGAACCATTCTCACCTGGAGCCAACCCAGCGTATGGCGCTGAAAAGAACGGTGCTTTAGCTTCCTTGATGTCAACCGCCAAGATCCCATATCACTATGCAACAGACGGGATCAGCAATACCTTTGGGGTAACACCGAACACCTTAGGCCATGACGATGAAACTCGTAAGGACACCTTGGTTCACATGGTTGACGGCTACATGGAAAATAGCGGCATGCACCTTAACATCAACGTCTTCAATAAAGAAACGTTGATTGATGCCCAGAAGCACCCAGAAGAATATCCAACTTTGACTGTTCGAGTTTCCGGTTACTGCGTCTACTTTGCAGACCTGACCAAAGAACAGCAAGACGATGTTATCGCTCGGACCTTCTTCGACGAAATGTAATCAAGTCAATCTATTCGCAAAACAGGAGATCATTCCTGTTTTGTCAAAAAACGGCAACGATGCTGTTGCCGTTTTTTGACAAACTGAAATGAAAATCGTTGAAAATTAGGTATTTATTTGCACTGGAGGCGGCATAGATGAAACTCATCGATCAATCACAAAGCCCGTTAAATATTTTGGAACAAGTGGGACAGGATCATGAAGGCCCAATAAAGGGATACGTTCATTCAGTCGAAAGCTTTGGTTCGGTTGATGGTCCCGGGATTCGGTTTGTCGTCTTTATGCAAGGATGCAGGATGCGGTGCCAGTACTGTCACAACCCTGACACTTGGAATATCGGTGTGGGCGAGGAAATGACCGCTGATCAGATCCTGGCAGATGCACAGCGATATAAAGCCTTCTGGGGTGAACAAGGGGGGATTACTTGTAGCGGTGGCGAAAGTCTCGTCCAAATTGATTTTATCCTGGAACTTTTTACCAAAGCTAAGGAACTGGGTATCTCAACTTGTTTGGATACTTCGGGTGGTCCATTCACCCGCGATCAGCCGTGGTTTGGTCAATTTGAGAAACTGATGGCCGTCACGGATATTTCGTTGGTTGATATCAAGCACATTGATTCCGCGGAACACAAAAAGCTGACCGGTTTCCCAAACGAAAACATTTTGGATATGGTTCAGTATATGTCGGATCATGGCGATGATATGTGGATTCGCCACGTACTTGTGCCAGAACGAACCGACTTTGATCCTTATCTCAAACGCTTGGGAGATTATATTGCCACTTTGGATAAACGCGTGGTCCAGAAAGTGGAAATTCTTCCGTACCATACGTTAGGGGTTAAGAAGTACCATGAACTAGGTATTACGTATCCGCTGGAAGGTATCGAGCCGCCTTCAGCTGATCGGGTCAAGAATGCAGAGAACTTGCTACACGTTGAGGACTATACTGGATGGCAAAGTTGGCGACCACAGCCAGCTAACAAGCAGTGATTTAGTTGAAACTTAACGTAACGATTAAAAACGCAGCAAATCCGTTGCGTTTTTTTTAAATGCCACTTATGATGATGGTTGAGTAACGTTATCAAATTATAAACGAAAGGGAAGCCGCCCTATGAAGACGAAACAAGAGCGCATTTTTTCCTCCAAAACTCTCACGTATTTTTTGCAATTAGCAGAAACCATGAACTACACCCAGTCAGCCCAGTTGTTGGGGATTACCCAGCCGGCACTGACGCAGCAAATCAAGAAATTGGAACGAACAGTGGGGGCACCATTGTTTTATTCCGTTGGTAAGAAGTTGCATTTATCCGATGCCGGTCGCACGATGTTGAAGGCGACACACGAGATTTATGAAATTTTGAACCAGACGACTGACGAGATTCAGCAAAGTACCAGTGCCACAGTCGGTAAGATTAATATTGGCTTGTTAAGTTCAATTGAAGACAGTGCGTTTAATGCTTTTATCGCGCACTACTATGATCTTAATCCTGAAGTAGAAATCACGTTGCGAATGATGACACGTCATGAGATCTGGGAAGCATTGGAGAACAACCAGATTGATTTGGCCATCATGAATCTGCCTGATGAGACGATTAAGAACTGGAAACCGTATGCCAGCAAGAAGATTCTTGATGAACAGTTATTGTTCCTGCACCATGATAATTCCCTGGCTAATCGCAAACGCCTGCATTTCAAAGATACGCTGGCTGAGCCGTGGGTAACTTATCCAGACGACTATTTCCTGGGTCAGTTGTTGCATGAGGCATATAAGAATCAGATGGTTGATTTTCCGCATGTTGTGGCGCATTTTACCACGCCATATCAGTTAACTCAGTTTGTCAACCATACCGGTGTTAACACCGCGTTACCAACCAGTTTTGTTGCCGCTCATGCTGATCAAATCAAGGCGCATGCCGTTGCCTTTGAACCAGCGATTCGCTTTGAGACCTCGTTTGTGTATCGCAAGGAAAAAGCTGATATTCCGCGGATTGCCAACTTCTTTAAGACGTTTGACGCACATTTATCTGAGAAAGATTATCTATCGCGGGTCAGCGAAAACAGTGGTAAAATTGAAAGGTAAACTATTCAGCTGAGGAGCGATCAGATAACATGACGACTTTGATTTTTGGACATCAAAACCCTGATACAGACGCGATTACAAGCGCCATGAGTTGGGCTGAATTTCAGAAGCAAGCAGGTAATACCGATGTTGAAGCAGTAGCACTCGGTGAACCAAACGATGAAACCAAGTTTGTATTGGATCATTTTAAGGTTGCTGCGCCGCGGGTCATTAAGACAGCCGCAAATGAAACCGGGCACGTAATGTTGGTTGATCATAACGAATTCCAGCAAAGCGTTGCTGATATCGAAGACGTGCAAATCGATTCAGTGGTTGATCACCACCGCATTGCCAACTTCCATACGGCGTCACCACTATATTACCGGGCAGAACCAGTGGGCAGTACCAACACGGTGATTTTCGAGTTGTTCCAGGAACACGGCTATGAAATTTCACCAACACTGGCAGGCTTAATGGCTTCTGGCTTGATTTCGGATACCCTGCTTCTGAAGTCACCGACTGCAACCGACAAGGACAAAAAGATCTTGCCGGAAATGGCTAAAATCGCTGGCATTGACCTGCAATCATACGGTTTGGCTATGTTGAAGGCGGGCACCAATCTAGCTGCCAAGTCGGATATGGATATCATTGAAGGCGATGCGAAGAGCTTTACGATGGGCGGTAAGTCTATCCGTATTGGACAAGTGAATACAGTTGATCTTGATGATATTTATGCGCGTCAGGATGAATTGGTGGCCGCTATGACCAAAGAAGCACAGGCGAAGGGCTATGATGACTTCCTGTTAATTGCAACCGATATTCTGAACAGCAATTCAACGGGCTTTGCTGTTGGCGCAGATCGTGACAAAGTGGCCGCAGCATTCAACGAAAAGTTTGATGCCAATGACCGGTTGGCACTGCCTGGCGTGGTTTCACGTAAGAAGCAGGTCGTACCGCCAATGCAAGGTGCGTTTGAAGGTTAATTTTGAACTTAATAATTGGTTTTATAAATCGCAGCCGTTTGTGGTTGCGATTTTTTTGTGCTCAAAAACTTGGAAGAACAAAAAAGTCGAATTTTTAGATCTGAAGGTGCAGAAATGTGATTATTGCGAAATTTTTCAGTAAGAATAGTTCAAATTTAAAACGAGGTGCAAAAAACGCAGCCTTATAACTACTTCGTATAATATATATTATGTAAACTAGAATGGAGATTTTGAGTCGTTGACTTTGACGTGACTTATTTGGTGTTCAAATGGCAAAACGATTGATGCAAGTCCCCTCACCTGACAGACAGCTCAAAAACTTTTGAGAGAAGCAAATCAATTGTACGGATGTGAGCGGTGCGCTTTATTTGTTTTTTTCTGGTTTGAAAATGACCAGTCGTTGCTAAATATATGTAAATTCAGCATTAATCAAAGCAGATTTGTAGAAAGTATCATTTTGAGTCATAAACAGCATTCAAGTCGCAAGTGTTGCTGTCAGCTGAATTCTGGATCAAAATACGAAAATTGATTTGATTGCAGCCAATGAATCGTTGGTTAATTGGTTAAACTGTTGCTAAAGCGGCGCCGTGGAATCAGGACATCAGCACAGATGTCCTGATCGTGCAGTGAATTCAAATTTGAAATGCAACTAAGTTTAGTGTCAAATGACAGATCAACAAATTTGGTGATTTAGCTGGCTTGATGATTAGAAGCCCATTTACCTTTGGATAATACTAAAACTTTATTCAGTTCTACACTGGTGCTTTTTTCGGCGCATATCGTTGCGAATTACCGATATTTTCGTCATTATCCCTCGCCACGCACTGGTTTTTTCGCGTATACTGAAATTATCCAAAAGAAAACATATGTTCGAGGTGACTTTATTTGTCGACACAGAACTACCCTAAATTAATACAAGCCATGCTACCTTCCCTGCCGGACTATATTCAGGATTACTATCACAGCCAAAAAGCAATTCCCATCGCGGATTCTACCCTTTACCAGTACCTGCACTTTTACCAGGAATTTCTGCATTGGCTTATTTCCAGTCGGGTCACGGATGCCGTTTCGCCACAGAATGTGCCTTTGAAGACCTTAGAGCGGCTTTCCTTGCGTGATGCGCAGGCGTTTGTGGCGTATTTACTTGAGCGGCCGTCGAAAACCCATCCGAATAAACGCATGACGCGGCGCAGTGTTGCGTTACGACTGGTCGGGATCAAGGCCCTTTATCGGTTCTTAACCGAAGAAAGCGAACCAAATGCAGACGGTGAGCCTTATTTTTACCGCAATGTTTGGAATAAGGTGAAACTTAAGACCCATGCGGAGACGACGACTTACCGTAATCATAAACTGCAGGAAATGTTGTTTGTAGATGGCGAAGATGCGCGCTTTTTACAGTGGCTGGATCGGCAATATGCTCAGCAGCTGCCATCGAAACCGCGCGCTTATTTTGAGGCGACGAAGGAACGAAATTTGGCGATTATTGCGCTGCTGTTTGGCTCCGGCGTGCGGGTTAGTGAATTGGTCAATATGAATTTGGAAGATCTCAATATGGATCGTCATACTGTGCAGGTGGTGCGTAAAGGTAATTTTCAGGATCGCGTTAACTTTGCTGACTGGATTGATCCTTATTTAACGGCTTATTTGAAGTCCCAAACCGCGATGATTGGGCACCAGAAGCCTACTTCTCCGCTATTTGTGACGCAAATCGGCCAAACGGTGAACCGCATTCGCCAAAATACGATTGAAGCATTCTTCAAACGCTATACAACCGCTTATGGCCGCCCATCAACACCCCATAAAGCACGCCATACCTTGGGAACCAATATTTATACCGTCACCAAGGATGTGCAGCAAGTTGCCGATCAACTCGGACAAACGACGACCAGCGCTACGGATCTGTACATCAATCTCAGCGATAAAAGTGGAAAAGCGGCCTTACGCGAAGTTTCGGAAACTGCCGCCAAAGCCGTGGATCAACATCCCCAGCAACCATAATGTCGGCGGTTAGTTGTCTGGTTAAGTCATGTTGCGGCGCTAATTAACGTTACAGTATTCAGTGAGATAACAGTGGCGACATTTTTTGATGCTGGTTGACATAGAAAAAAGCTACCTGATCGCCTTTGATGACTTGCGATCAGGCAGCTTTTTTATGCTCTGCATCAGGCCGCCCTCACCCACGGCTGGATGGCTGACGGCGGGAAACAATTCGATAATAAACGTTGCCAGTCAAGCGGTACATCAGCACGTAGATGACCGCAAAAATTGCAAGCGTGATTAACGAAACGGTTAAGAAGAATTGCCAATCCGGCAGGCCGAATAGCATCATAATACGTTGGACAAAGGGCAATGCAAAGCCCACGTGGATGGCAGCGACGATCAAAGGCAGGTAAAACAGTGTGAGTAGCTGACTGTTAATGGTAGCGCGAACTTCTCGAAGGCTCAGGCCGACGCGTTGTAAGATGGTATAGCGGCGTGCATCCGCGTAGCCTTCTGCCAACTGCTTGTAGTAAAGAATCAGCAAGGTTGCCAGGATGAAGGTCACCCCAAAGACAACCCCAAGGAATAGGAAACTGCTCATCATGCTGGCAGTATCATCGTAATTAGCGGCTCGCGACTGAACCGATTCCGGTAATGCAATCCCACTTTTGACGACTGCATGATAAAGTTTGACCTGATTGGCGTGACTGCCGCTTAATGTTACGTCTTGATTAGTGGTCACGTCGGCTTTGAGCAGTGCCATTGACCTTTTTGGATAAAGCGCGTGTAAAGCGGTTAATAGTTGTGCGTCAGATGGAAGCGCGACAAACAAGTTAGGAATAAACGTTTTAGGCGCATTTGGAAAACTGGTGACTTGTTTGGCGACGTGGTAAGTCTGTTTGCCAATACGCAACGTCGCGGGTTGGTAATGATTGGAGGCATAGATTAAAACCTCATCATGATTAAGAGCCACATGTTTGCCAGTATAGCGATTATAATTTTCGACGGTCATCAGCTGAACCGAACGGGCATTATTGAAGCTAAACGGGCCGTTAAAGTTAGCTTGAGAATCTAACTTGTTTTTTTCTAATAAAGCAAGCGTACTTGAGGGTCCGGTAAAGGTTCGCATCGAGTGGATTTTGACGTGATGTGTTTTAGCCAGGGTTCGTAGTTGGTTCGCTGCATCCGGCCGCTTGGGGTTGATTGAGTAAGCTAAATCAACCGGAGTTTGCGAGTTGACAATCTCATGAATGCCAAAGAATAGCGTTGCCGTGGTTGCAAGCGTAATCAGCGTCATGGTGACTAAAATAGCAATCGAAGCCAATCCCGCGCCGTTTTGCTGCATCCGGTAAAGCAGATTTGATACGTTGATAAAATGTTTAGGTTTGTAATAGTAGTTCTTGCGGTGACGCAGCCATTTTAAAACGAATACCGAGCCGGACGTGAAGAGACCGTAAGTCCCGACTATGACAAGGACGACCGCAAAGAAAAACAAACTCATCGCTTGAAGCGGATTCTTGACGGTGACCGCAATCGTATAACCGGCAGCCAGACTCGCAATGCTGACAATCAAAGTTAGCCACTTGGTTTTAGGTTCCCGTTCCCCGGCGTTTTGTTCGCGTACGAGTTCGATGGGATGTTTACGCAATAGCCAGAACTCGTCAACCAACATTAAAACAATGAACAAGCCAATCGTGATCAACCCGGCAATGCTAAAGGCGGTTTGACTCAAGCCAAAATCGAGATTGTGATTGACATGCAGCATTTTGGCCAAAGTGAGATAGCTAAGGCGTGACAGCACGGTTCCCAAAATCCCGCCGCACAATAAGGTTGTCAGCAACAGCAGCAGCTTTTCCGTAGCCATCATTTTGCTTAATTCACGTTTGCCAAAGCCGATGATGTTGTAGAGCCCCAACTGGCGGATACGCTGTTTACGCAAAAAGTTGTTGGCGTAGATGATTAAGATGACGGAAATGATTGCGGTCGTCATCGAGCCAAATGAAAACAGTGATTTGCCAGCTGCCTGCCCGAACTGGCGGAACAAAACATCACTGCTCGTGTAGGCGTTTAGCATGATCAAATTAATGGCCATCAAAAAGCTAGTGGTGATGACAAATGGCACAAATAAACGGCGATCGGCTTTAAGGTTGGTGGCGGCTAATTTGAAATAGAATTTCATTGCGCCTCGCCTTCCTTCGTCAGCATTGCGGTCATGGTTTCGCTGATTCGGGTCAAAAATTCGGGCTGCTGTAATTCACCGCGATACAGCTGATGGAAAATCTGACCATCGCGAATAAACAAAACACGCTGGCTATGACTGGCCGCAACCGCACTGTGCGTCACCATGAGGATTGTCTGCTTACTTTCGGCATTGACATCGGTTAGCAGGTCCAACAGCTCACTGGAGGTTCTAGAATCAAGTGCGCCGGTGGGTTCGTCTGCCAATAGGATTTCCGGCTCGGTGATCATTGCCCGAGCAGCGGCTACACGTTGTTGTTGGCCACCGGAAAGTTCATATGGGTATTTTTTCAGTAAATCGGTGATACCTAGACGCGGCGCCAGTTGGGTGAGCCGATTTTTCATGATTTCAAGCGGCTTCTTGGCTAAAACTAATGGCAGGAAAATGTTGTCCTGAACGTTAAAGGTGTCAAGCAAGTCAAAATCCTGAAAAATAAACCCGAGATGTTCCCGCCGAAATTTAGCCCGTGCGCCTTCTTTGACTTTGCGCAGGTCCTGTCCTTTAAGGCTGATTTCGCCACCGGTAGGATCATCAAGCGTGGCGATTAAGTTCAGTAAGGTACTTTTGCCTGAACCGGATTCCCCCATAATCGCGACAAATTCTCCTGATTCAACGGAAAAACTGATGTTCACGAGTGCCTGTACCGGTTGGGCACCGCGACTGGTATAAGTCTTTTCGACATTTTTTAACTTTAATAATGTTGACATAAGATCCGCCCCTTTCATTTATCAGCTTAAAAGGGATATTGCCGAAAAACTACTTACAGTCAGCGTGCGTTGCTTACAAGCTGGTAAGGTGGCTTACTCGGCTAGCCAGCGCGTTTGCGGGAAGTGAATGGCAAAGGTGCTGCCGACACCGACTTTTGATGAAACGGTCAGGTGTAACCCTAGCTTTTGGGCAATTTGCCGGCTTAAAAACAGACCTAAGCCACTTGCCTTTTGATTGGCGCGACCGTTGTATCCGGAATAGCCTTGTTCAAAAATCCGCGGTAGATCTTCTGGCAGGATGCCGATACCGGTGTCAGCCACCAGCACGGCATCGCCCTTGGCATAAATCCGGATGCTCCCATGCGGGGTATATTTGATGGCATTGGTTAGTAATTGCTCGAAAATAAATCGCAGCCACTGACTATCACTCACCACAGTTGGCAAAGTTTCTACCGTGACCGTTAAGTCTTTGGCAATAAACAATTTCGCTAAATCCCGCACGGTTTCGTTAACAAGCGGTTTTAGTGGTAATTCGGTTAACACCAAATCGGTATTCAGTGTGGTCAGTTTGAGGTAATTCAGCATCACGGTCAGATAACGGTTGATTTTACCAACTTCAAGCCGCGCATCGCTGGCATTGACAGGTTCAACCTGTAATAAGAGATCCAGTGCAGTCAGCGGTGTTTTAATTTGATGGGTCCACAGTTGCAAGGTATCGACCGTTTCTTGTTCCTGATCACGATACGTGTCATGATTTTGACGCAAGGCCTGTTGCAGCATTTGGATTTTTTGAAAATAAACCTGCCCAAGCGGATCGGAAATTTGATCAGCCGCAAGCAGTGTGACATCGCCTTGGAGCTGTGACCATTCACGGCGAAATCGCCAAAAATCGCAGCCGCCGATCACAAGTAACGGAATCAGTGCAAAAAACCAGCTGTTTAACGCGACTTCAAGCGAGGCGTTAATCAGCCAGTTTGCTAACAGACTGGCAACCAGTAAGATGAGTAAACTCAGCCAAACCATCCAGCGGGCGCGCAAAAAAGCTTTAATCATGGCCGCCCTCCTTATTCGCCAAACGGTAGCCTTTTCCTTTGACGGTTTCGATCAGTTGGTTGAGTCCTACCGGGGCGACTTTTTTGCGTAACCGATTCATGTTCACTGCCAAGGCGTTGCGGTCAATGAACTCATCGCCTTCCCATAACTTCTCGATCATCGCTTCTCGGGTGACCACTTCACCATCGGCACCAAATAACAGGCTTAATAACTTGGTCTCTGTCGGGGTGAGGTCAATCACTTGAGTCGGCGAGCGTAGTTGGTTGTCGGTCGGGACCAGCGTAAACTCACCGTGATTTAAATTGGTATCGGTTTGCTGGTATTGGTAGGTTCGCCGCAACATCCCCTGAATCTTCGCCAATAAAACCGGTAGCTCGATCGGCTTAGCTAAAAAGTCGTCCGCACCGAGATTCATCGCCATCACCAGATTCATATCATCCCCGGAACTGGTCAGGAAGATAACCGGGACCTTGCTATGTTTGCGCAATTCGCTCAGCCAGTGGAAGCCATTAAAATACGGTAGGCTAATATCCATAATCACCAGATCCGGTGCGGCGGCGCGAATTTCAGCGTCCACCTGATCGAATTTTTGGACCAATTCAACCGTAAATGCCCACCGATTAAGGTAGTTACCAATTGTCTTTGCAATCACATCGTCGTCTTCAACAATAAAAATCTTTTGCGGCATGTTTGTTATGCTCCCCTCGTGGTGATTCGTGGGCTTTTTAAGTCAATTGCTTTAAACTAAAGTCAGCTTCTATTTTAACTGATTTCAGGTGTTAAAAGTGAGACAAGCCAAAATTGGGTGGCAGGGGCAAACTGCCGCCTTTCTCTTAAGTCAAAATTTATTTGTTTTTGGAACGTCCACCGTCTTTTTTGCGGTGCTCTGGGATATTGCGCTAAAAACCTCTTCCGGCGCGTGGATGACCTATGTTTCGTTAGCAACCGCCCTGCCAGCTATTTTAATTTCGCTTTCAGCAGGCGTCTTGGCGGATCGCTACAATCGTAAATGGCTGATTGTGATTTCTGCAGTCGGCGTCACCGTTTTGACCCTCGCAGTAGCTTATGTGTTTGCGTTTGTGACGCAGGAGCTATGGTTGTTACTGGTCATCGCGGTGATTCGCAGTTTGGGGAATGGTCTGGAGAATCCGGCGGCTAACGCGTTATTGCCGCAGTTGGTACCGGAAAAGCAACTGACGCGGGTGAATGGATATAATCAAATGTTGATGGCGGCTATGCTCGTGATTTCCCCGCTGCTGGCCGGGTATATTTTGAGCGATCTGGGGATTTTTTGGATCTTTGTCATCGATGCGCTCACAGCGGTACTGGCAGTGTTGTGCTTAGGGATTGTTCACGTGCCAACACCGGTCACCAATCCGGATCAAACAACCAAGCAGCAAAATGGCATTGTTGCCGGATTGCGCTACGTGGGTCACACGCCGGTATTGCTGGCATTTATGCTCTTCACCGGACTGGCGTTTATTTTAATTGCCCCTTCTTCCCAATTATCGACATTATACGTCAATCGCACATTCGGTTCGGAGGTCTGGCATCTGACGTTTAACGAGTGGTCATGGACAATTGGTGCCGGGTTAGGCGGTTTGTTCATTGCACGGCAAAAAAAGTTTCGGGATCAGCTTGGTTTGATTGCGCTTGGCTTTGCGGGCAGCGGAATTGCATTTGCCGAAATGGGTTTGAAACAGCCGTTTATAACTTATTTGCTATTTATGTTTGTCTCAGGAATCTTTTATCCGCTGATTCAGGCCGGGCAAACTATCTACTTGCAGGAAAATGTGCCTGCGGATAAACTCGGACGGGTCTTTTCGCTGTGGGCGATTTTGTCGACCGGAATTTATCCGTTAGCCATGTTGGGTTACGGACCGCTGGCAGATCGTGTGCCGATCGGATGGATTTTCATTGTGACCGGTTTGTTGTTAATCGTTGTCGCTTATGGGTTCTGGCGGCGGCTTAAGCATCTGAATGGGTCATCAAATAAGTAGCATCTCTTATTGAAAAAAGAACGCTATCACGGTGCAGTCCACAACTACTGCCACCGTGATAGCGTTCTTTTCTGACGGATTAAAACTGCCGTTGAACTTTGAAAGCCGTCGGAACAGGTTTAAAGTCGACTTTGGGATAAAACTGCATGGCTGCTGGGGCCGATAGCAACATGATTGAAATGTTGGGTCCCTGGATGGTATGCAGTGTTTGCAATAGTGCCTTGCCCACACCTTGATGCTGGTGGCTTTTGACAACAGCTAGCTCGGAAACAAACGTGCAATAGGACTTGTCAGACACACCACGTAAAACGCCGATTAACTGGTGATCATCCCATGCGGTGAGCAACACATTTGCGTTATTAAGCATTCGCTGCATGCGCGCACGATCTTCAGTCGGCCGGTGAATACCGGATGCATCTAAAACGGCAATAAACTGCGAGGCCGAGATCGGCTGATTATTTTCAATATGTAACAAGGCTTATCCCTCCCGACCGATACGAAACATGTTGTCAGCGTGTGGCAAATTAATGCGTTCATAGAAACCTACTGCGCTGTCAGCCGCGCGCAATGATAAAGTAACCCTTGGGCCAATGTAAGCTTGTAACGTCGCGATCAATTGCCGCCCAATTTGGTGGCCTTCATAAGCGGGCAGAATTAAAATGTCACTCAGATAGCAACAGTACTCAAAGTCGGTCAGACAGCGTGCAAAGCCAATGAGATGCTCATCGTCCCAGACACTCAAGACCAGTTGGGTTTCATCAATCATCACTTGTAGACGGGCAGCATCATCGATGGGCTTGTCAAAATGCGTTTGCTGATAAAGATCATGAACTTGTTGAACCGTTAAGGGTGCGTTTACTTTGATGGTGTACGACACAACATCAGCTCCTTTATAAGTTTGTCAACGGTCAGGTTACCAAAAAGACCGAGCAGCACTCGGTCAAGGTTCATTATGAAAATCATATGGCAGGCACGTTTTTCAAAGTAAATAGTGATGTCATTGACGATTTATTTGAAAACAGTGACTTTGCTTGCCGGAATGCGATAAAGCGAGTCCGGTGCATTCTTGGGTTTGCCAATCGCAATCAGCAAGGTTGGCATGAAGTGGGCCGGATCCAAGTCAAGTGCCGGCAGAATCTTTTCGTGATCAAAGCCTGTCATCGGGCCGGTTTCATAGCCATAAGCGCGGGCGGCCAACATCAGCGACATCGCGGCCAGACTACTGTTTTGAATGATGAATTCCCGCAATGCTTGTTTGTCCTGCTTGAAATCAGCCACCAAGTGATCAATCATCGGCTTTTGGTGTTCCACTGCCCGGTCAGTCAACAATCCGGCCGTTGCCGCGCGTTTGAACAAATCGTCTTCAAATGGTCCAAGGTCTAATTCGCCGCCGATAAGCACGACCGCCGATGCAGATAAGATTTCCGGTGCATTGGTACCGGCGACACTGGCAATTTTTTCCTTGGCGGCATTATTTTGGGCGACCACGAACCGGGTTGGCTGCATGTTCAAGGCACTCGGCGCTTTGGTTGCGTAAGTAATAATTTGCAGCAGTTCCCCTTTACTGATGGTGATTTCAGGATCAAATTCACGGGCAGTATGACGCTTCATGACAACTTCATCAAAGTTATTGTTTTCCAACATCAAATTCACCTCTTAGATTTTTTAGACATCTTCAGGATACGCTATATGGTGGCGTTTTCCTAGTTGTTTTTAAAATGGTATAGGTTTTGATGGTTGGAATCGGTTGTCTTAGTTTTGCGGTGTTGGCATTGTCAGGTTCAATGCCCCTAACTGTGAAATGGCAGCCGTCACGTGATCACCCGGTTGCAAAAAGATTTGCGGGTCACGGCCCACGCCTGTTCCACTCGGTGTACCGGTAAAGATAAGATCTCCGGGTTGTAGCGCCACAATCCCGGCGAGATAGTGAATTAAAGCAGGCACTTTAAAAATCAATTGATCAAGTTTGGCTTGTTGCATGATATGCCCATTTACGGTGGTCGTGATTTGTAATTGGTCGAGGTTTGTGATGGCATCTGTTGACGTCACCCAGGGACCAATGGGTGAGTAGTTTTGGAAAGACTTGGCTAGCGAAAATTGCGGTTCGGCATTGGCAAACTGTACGGCACGATCGCTGAAGTCTTCGCCAACCAAAAATCCGGCGACATGCTTAAGTGCATCAGCCTCGGCAATATTGCGGCCACCTTTACCGATTAACACGACTAATTCGGTTTCCCAATCGGTTTTGGGCCCATGGATAGGTACCGTACTTGTCGGACCGGTCAGCGAGCTACTGAATTTAGTGAAGACGCTCGGAACTTCGGGTAACTTGATGTGAATCTCTTGCGAATGATCAAGAAAATTCATTCCGATAGCAAAAATCTGGGAACTAGCAGCTACCGGCGCCTCTAATTGTTCCGGTTTAAAGTTAATTTCAGAACCGAATGTTAAGGTGTCGCGGTGGGTTAAAGCTGTCAAAACATCGGCAGCATTGGTAATGGGTTGCGCTGTTGATGCAGACGTTATCAGATAGGGATGGTTGTTTAATTTGGCAATTTTCAAAATAAATGCTTCCTTTCAGATGAGCCATTAACCACACCTTTAGTTTACGCCTGCATGGTGGCGGTTCCAATCACTTCAGCGCATTTGGCCCAGTGAGTTCTGCCTGAAAAGTTTCAATGATGCGCTGTACCGCCGTGTTTTGTACCTCAGTGCCAAACGTGACGCGCAGCCAGCCGGGTTTTAAGCCATCACGGACAAGAAAACCTTGTTGTAGCAGGCGCTTTTTTAAAGCCGATGCCTGCATTTTTGGGGCCTGAAAGAATTGAAAGTTGGTTTGGCTCCGGGTGTGTGGCAGTCCAGTTTGGGTTAAAAAGCGTTCCCAACTATCGCGCGCTTGCTGCACTCGCTTGCGTGTCATCGCGACAAAATCTTGATCAGCCAAGGCCGCCTGTGCGCTAACTTGGGCAATGCTGCTTAAATTGTAAGGCAGCCGAACGGTTTGCAAGTAGTTAACAAGTTGTTTAGGAAAAACACCGAAGCCGACCCGGAAATTCGCCAGTCCATAGATTTTTGAAAATGTTCGCAGCACGACGAGGTTTGGAAACTTTGATAATAAGCTGATAGCGCTCGTGGCTGGATAGTCATCAGTGAACTCAATATAAGCCTCATCCATTAAAACCAGCACGTCTTTTGGTATCTGTCGCAGCCATTCGGTCAGTGTCGCAATTGACAGCAGCGTGCCCGTGGGGTTATTTGGGTTGCACACCCAAATCAGTTTCGTTTTCGCGGTTAGCGCCTGCGCCATTGCAGATAAATCAAAATTGCCAGTTTCAGTGACGGGCACATCAATCACGGTGGCCCCTTCAATTTGGGCATGCAAGCGGTACTCGGAAAATGTTGGCCATGGTTCAATGACTTCATCCCCCGGGCTCAAAAAAGTGCGGGCAATTAAGGCAATGACTTCATCCAGACCATTGCCAAAAACCAACTGCTCTGCGGCAACGTCTAAATGTTTTGCCACCGCGGTGCGTAGTTGACTGGCATAGCCATCGGGGTAATCACGACTTTGCGTAAAATTCCAGTTGGTCACGGCCTGCTGAACTTTGACGCTGGTACCGAATGGGTTTTCGTTTGCTGACATCCGCACCAGCTGTGGCAAGCCAAGTTCTTCTTTTAATACGGCAAGAGGCTTTTCTGGCGTATAGGGATGAAGTTGATGAATGGTGGGTTTAAACATAAACAACGCCTCCTTGTGATCTTGTTTGGTTTGGCCGAGCTTCAAACGTGAGCGCTGGCTGGCAATCGGTTGTCAATATTTGTTGATTTTATCGCGCTCTTTTAAGCGACTCATTTTTCCTTCACGGCTCGCCAGTTCAGTCGCAATCTGATCAAGGGAGATGCCGCGTTCGACCATGAGTACCAGCACATGATAAGTCAGATCGGCAACTTCGAGTATAAAAGCCGCATCGTCGGGATTTTTGGCTGCAACAATGACCTCGGTGCTTTCCTCCCCGACTTTTTTTAAAATCTTGTCCAATCCTTTGGTGAAAAGATAATCGGTGTATGAGCCTGAAACTGGCTGGCTTTTCCGTGACTGGATGAGATCATATAATTCGGTAATGCTTTGTTTGGCAGCTGTCATTGGGTGCCCTTCCTTTCTGTATACTGACGATAAAAACAACTGGTGTGGCCAGTGTGGCAAGCGGGACCAGCGGGATTGACGGTGATGAGTAAGGTATCCGCATCACAGTCAACGGCGATAGCTTGAACCGTTTGGGTGTTGCCGCTGGTTTCGCCTTTATGCCATAGCATGTTCCGACTGCGCGACCAAAACCAGGTTTCACCGGTGGTCATCGTTTTCTCAAGGCTTTCGGCATTCATATAGGCAACCATTAATACTTGCTTGGTCGTTGCGTCTTGAATGACGGTTGTGATTAAACCGGACGCCTTTTTAAAATCGAGTGGTATCATCGAATCGCCACCTTTGCTTGTTTTAGAACTGTCTTGACTTGCGGTATCGTTAATTCGCCGAAGTGGAAGATTGAAGCAGCGAGTCCCGCAGAAACATTCGTATTACGGAATAAGGCAACAAAGTCATTTGCGGATCCGGCACCGCCGCTTGCAACGACAGGCACCGTAACAATGGAGCTAAGTTGCTGGTAAAGTCGCAGGTCAAATCCTTGCTTGGTCCCATCGGCATCCATTGAGGTGATCAATAGTTCACCGGCCCCGGCCGCAACTGCTTGCTGAGCCCACGTGAGCACTCCTAGATCAACTGGGGTACGCCCGCCGTTAATCATCACCTGATAACGATTCCGGCTAGGTTGCCAACGCGCATCAATCGCGACAACAATCGCTTGACGGCCAAACTTTTCGGCCCCGGCGGTAATTAAATCAGGGTGTTTGACCGCCGCGGAATTTAAGGCAATTTTGTCAGCACCGGCACGCAACAATTGATGCATGTCGGTCACCGAACGGATACCGCCGCCGACCGTTAGCGGCATGAAAACCTGTGTGGCTACCGCAGCGACTGTTTGCGTCATGGTTTGCCGCGCATCGGTGGTGGCGGTGATGTCAAGAAAGACCAATTCATCTGCTCCCTGCGCCTCGTAAGCTTTGGCAATCGCTACCGGGTCGCCGACATCCTTAAGCTGGATAAAATGAACCCCTTTTTTGACGCGTCCTTGGTCAACATCAAGGCATGGAATAATGCGTTTTGTCAGCATCGTTGTCCTCCAATTCTTTAAGTTTGTTCAAGGGAAAACTGCCGGTCTGCCAAGCTTTACCGATAACAGCCGCCTGGATACCGGCTGTTTGCAAGGCTGTCAGATCAGCCAAAGTGTGCACGCCACCACTGGCCACGATATTGACGTTAGGCACGGTTTGATGAAGCATTGCGAGCAATGCCACGTTAGGACCTTTCATCATTCCGTCGCGGCCGATATCGGTTACGATAAAGGTAGTGACGCCGCGCCTGACCATTGCCTGCATTAAATGCGTTGGCGATTGGGTGCTTGTGGTCAGCCACCCATCAGTTGCAACCTTCCCGGCGCGGGCGTCAATACCAACGGCAATTTTATCGGCGCCGAATTTCTGAACGGCCTGTGTTACCAGTTCGGGGTTGGTGACAGCCACTGATCCGAGAATCAAGCGATCGATTCCGGCATTTAGATAGTGATCCATGATAGCTAAGGTACGAATACCGCCACCTAGCTCGATAAAAGCAGGTGTGTGTTGCCGAATCGTGCTAATGACGGCTTGATTGATTGGCTGTTGGGATCGGGCACCGTCGAGATCAACTAAATGCAAGTGTTTAAGACCAGTGGCGGTTAAATTTTTCACCTGAGTCAGCGGGTCGGCAGTCAGACTGACTTGGCGGTAGTCGCCTTGAGTGAGTCTGACACTTTGACCGGCTAATAAATCAATTGCTGGATAGAGTTGCATCAGTCGTCATCTCCTTAAAACGCTGTAATCCGGCAAGCCCTACTGCACCGCTTTTTTCCGGATGAAATTGCGTCCCCAGAATATTCTGGCGCCGGACGATGCTCGTTAGCGGTTGACCGTAGTCGGTGGTTGCCAAAGTGTAGGCGGGTTGGGTCTGGACGTAATACGAGTGGACAAAGTAAGTCGCCTGGTTGGCAAATCCGGCTGCGAAAGGATCAGGTTGGGTGATCGTATTGGTGTTCCACCCCATGTGCGGTGTCGGGAATCCTGCTCGTGGTGGAATTGCGACCACCGTGCCAGGGATGAGGCCCAGTCCCGCTGTTTCCCCGAATTCAAAGCTGCGATCGAATAACAATTGCATTCCCAGGCAAATGCCGAGTAAGGGTTTGCCGGTAGCCGCAAATTGACGGATAACCGGAACCAGGTCGCGTTGGGTCAATGCAGACATGGCGGTTTTAAAAGCTCCCACTCCTGGCAGGATTAAACCGGCTGCAGCCAGAATGACGGCAGGATCAGCTGAAAGTTGGTTGTCAATAGCCAGATAATCAAGCGCTTTTTTGACATTCAACGTGTTGCCCGTATCGTAGTCAACGATCACAATCATGAAATCACTCCTTTGGTTGAGGGAATCCCCTTCACTGCCGGATTCAGCGCCACCGCCGCCTGCATGCTACGGCCCAATGCTTTAAACAACGCTTCAATTTTATGATGCGTATTACGCCCGTATAAAACAGCGGCATGGAGATTGAATTCACCTGCAAAGGCCATAGCCTGGAAAAAATCTTCCGTCACTTCCGTATCAAATCCTCCGAGTCGTTGATTGGTTAATTCAGCATCAAACACAAGATAAGCACGCCCGGAAAGATCCACCACCACGCGGGCAAGGCTTTCATCCATCGGCACAAATGCGTTGCCAAAGCGTTCGATGCCAGCTTTGTCACCCAGCGTTTGTTTAAAGCAACTTCCCAAGACGATGCCTGTATCTTCAATCGTATGATGCGGATCCACGTCTAAATCACCTTGAGCTTTAACGATTAAACCAAAGCGTCCATGTTTAGCAAAAGCATCAAGCATATGATCGAAGAACCCAATGCCGGTATCAATATCAATACCGCTTTGCTGGTCAAGGTTCAAACTAATCGTTATCGCGGTTTCCTTAGTTGTCCGAGTGATCGTTGCTGTACGCATGATAAACCTCCTAGAAAAGTGAGCGCGAGCCGGCGCGGTTAGAAGTCGGAGTGTAAGCGGCCTTGGGCGTGATGGCCCGGTTTTGGCCATTGCGACCAAGGTCCTTACACGCAGACTTCTGCGCCGGGGAGCGCGTTATGGTGAGAGCGCGAGCCAGCGCGGTTAGAAGTCGGAGTGTAAGTGGCCTTAAGCGTGATGGCCGGGCTTTGGCCATTGCGACCAAGGTCCTTATACGCAGGCTTCTGCGTCGGGGGAGCGCGTCCTAAAACATCATTTCAACTCATAAAAACATGCTCTAACGCGTAATCCGTTTCAAAATCGCCTCCGCATGCCCATCCAGTCCTTCAGTTTGTGCCAGCGTCACAATTGCATCTGCTTGAGTTGCCAATGCCGCGGCACTATATTGAATGAATTGAGTACGCTTCACGAAGTCATAAACGCCCAGTGGTGAGAAAAATCGTGCCGATCCGGCTGTTGGAAAAACATGATTTGGCCCGGCAACATAATCGCCAACTGGTTCGGCGGCATTTTCACCTAAGAAAACGGAACCGGCATTGTGAATTTCATTGAGATAAGTGATTGGATTGGGTAATTGAATTTCCAAATGTTCCGGGGCGATGGTATTCATTAAGCAAAATGCAGAAGCTACGTCAGGAACAATCGCGATAAAACCTTGGTTGGTGATCGCTGCTTGTGCAATCGCCTTACGCGGCAAACTTAGCAGTTGTGAGTCAACCGCCTTACTGACGGCATCTGCCAGCGCTGGACTAGTCGTCACCAACATTGCGCGCGCGTTTGGATCGTGCTCTGCTTGTGACAAAAGGTCAGCTGCCACCCGTACCGGATCTGCTGAATCATCAGCAATAATGCCGATTTCGGATGGGCCAGCGATCATATCAATCGCAACATCGCCAAAAACCTGTTTTTTAGCTTCAGCAACGTAGCGATTTCCGGGGCCTAAAATTTTATCGACTTTGGGAATACTTTCAGTGCCATAAGTCAATGCGCCAATCGCTTGGGCACCGCCAACCTGATAAATTTCGTCCACCCCTGCTAGTTTTGCGGCCGCCAATACAGCTGGATTTAAACCTTTTGCTTGTGGCGGCGTTACCATGACGATTTTCTTGACCCCTGCGAGTTTAGCCGGAATTGCGGTCATCAGAATCGTGGAGGGATAAGCCGCGGTGCCGCCTGGGACATACAAACCTACCGCGGCTAGTGGCGTTAGTTTTTGACCACGGATAACACCGGGATATGGGCTATCAATAAAGCCTTGGCTCATTTCTAGCTGGTGAAAACTGGTGATGTTTTTTTTGGCAAGGGTTAATGCTGCCAGTAATTTTGGCGAGAGATCAGCCATTGCGGCATTGATTTGCGCTTGTGGTACGCGGAGGTCGGAGATAGCAACATCATCAAAAGTGGCATTGTAGGCAAGTAAAGCCTTGTCCCCATTTAGTTTGACGTCTGCCAGAATTTTTTGGACGGTGGTCTGCACTGCCGGATTCTGGGCAACGGTTTGCTGGCGGGTGGTCACTTGTTGTTGAAGCTCGGTTAAGGTACCGGTAAGAATTTTCATGTTAAGCCTCCTGAGGACGAACTTGTTGTAGCGACTGAATAAGCTGGTAAATGGCCGGCTTTTTTTGTTTTAATGCTAATCGATTAACCACCAGATGCGTTGAAACGGGCGTTAAAGTAGCAAAAATCTTGAGGTTGTTTTCGCGTAAGGTGGTGCCGGTTTCGGTGATATCGACAATGGCATCTGCCATCCCCGTGAGCGGCGCCAATTCTACCGATCCTTCAATCTTGATAATCTCAACATCTTCACCTTGGTTTTGAAAATAGCGCTGAGCAAGATGGGGGTATTTGGTGGCAATCAGTTTGCGTTTGGTTTTTTGCGGATCAAAGTCGGGTGTTGAAGCCAGGATGAATCGGCACCGGCCGGTTTTAAGATCAAGCATGTCAAACTGCTGATGGCCTTGTTCTTCAAGGACATCTGAACCCACAATCCCGATATCAACGGTTCCGCGATTCAAATAAGTGAGAACGTCCGCGGCTTTGACAAGAATAAAGTGGTAGTCAGGGTTTTCGGTAAAAATCAAACGGCGGCTTTTAGTCGAAAGTGCCTGGCAGTCAATGCCTGCTGCAGTGAGTAATGGCAAAACCTGAGTGGTCGTGCGCCCTTTTGCCAAGGCGATTGTGAGGGTCATTGCATTGCCTCCTTTGGGGATAAATCGATTAATTTGGCGTGATACTTTTGCGCCATCGTCTTGGCTTCAGCAAGCGAATCGACTAGGCAAAGTTGTGCGTGCGGGGTTGTCGCAACGACTGCCGCGGCCTCTTGCCATTGAGACGGACGGCCATAAACCAGTGTGAGGGCCGGTTTGGGATCATCCGGCAAAATATCGGTTAAGGCGTCCACATCAAAGGCCAAGCCGACAGCTGGCAGCAGGTCTTGCTGAAAGCTGGCCAACAGTTGATCATAGCGTCCGCCACTAAACAGATATTGACGACTATCACTGGCGTAGGCGTGGAAAAAGAGCCCGGTGTAGTAAGATTGTGGCGGTTGGCTGGTTAAATCAACGGTTATCGTGACTTGGGGAAATTGATGTTGAAGAAAAGCAACAGTTTGTTGTAATGGCTTTAGGCGACTGTGCAGTAACGTTGGCGGCAACAGTTGGGCAAGCTGAGTGAAAATCGTGGCAGCCTCACCGAACAACCATGGCCATTGCTGCAAGAATGGGTATAACGGTTCCGCACGTAATGGCGCAATGAGTTGTTGATAGGTACTGAGATTCTTTTTGAAAAATGCTGCTTGCAATGCGGATGCTGTCGCTGGATCAAGTGGTAATGCCTGCATGACTTGCGATACGAACTGGACATCAGACAATTCCAAGGTTAGGTCCGTTAATCCCAAGTCTTCACAGATCCGGGTTGCTTCGCTCAAGCAGGCCCATTCGGCTTTTATCGAGGCGTATCCGATTAATTCGATACCGGCTTGTGTCATTTGGTTATAGGTACCACTTAAGCTTTTTCGGACGCGAAAAACGTCTCCCACATACCACCATTGAACAGGAGGCTGAATGCTGGTGGTACTCAGTAAACGCGCTAACGGTAATGTGAGGTCGGGACGCATCACAACCGCCTCTCCGGCATCATCTAACATTTGGTAAGGTTGTTCACCGCGAACCGTCAATGGCTGGAAAACATCACGGTATTCCAATAATGGCGTTTTAACGCGCTCATACCCTGAAGCAATGAATCGGTGGCTCATCATTTGAATGAGATTTTCTTTACGAATCGCCCGGGGACCGAATTCATCGCGGGTGCCGACTGGTAAGTGTCGATTTGACATAGGGTTGCTCCTTCCGTTTGCACGAAGCTGTGGTCATTAAGTGATCGCGTGCACGTTTTGTTGGGAAAAATCGAAACGAATTCAACAAAAAAAACGCCCTCGAAAACGGTTTTTAACGTTTTCGAGGGCGAATCAACTTCGCGGTACCACCTCAATTTGTCTGGACCTTACGACCCAAACCTCATCTACCAATCCCATGTCGGCTTGCGCGAACTGTTATTGGCAGCGGTGATAACGCAACAGGTGCGTGATAGCTTACTCGGTTCGGCTATCAAGTTCTTAGATGTGTGTTCAGTCGGTCAATCACGCGTTCTCAGCAATCGGCGCTCTCTGTGGATTGGTGCCAACCTACTTGGTCTAATCACAACTTCATGGCTATTGATTTAATGTGACTCTCATCATAACGACATTTTAAAAATTGTCAACCATATTTTTTTAATGTGCGGCAAAAAAATTTTTCAATGATCGATTATTTGTTTTTTTATTTTGGCATTTTTATAAACAAATATACAAAAATTAGCTAATATTTGAAGTCTGTTTGATTCCTAAAAAAGTCAGTAACAGTTGTTGAACTTCTGCATCTTGCTTTGGCGTTCCAAAGCTTTGACGAATCCAGCCAGGAACCATGCTGTCACGCACCAGATAACCGTGCTGTTTCAGGAAAGTGCCCAGTGCTTGCGGATCATTGACCTGATAGAGCATGAAATTGGTTTGTGTGGCATAATGGCGGATTTGGTGCTGATCAAAAAATTGATGCCACTGCTTCCGGGCGGCAAAAATCTGTTGTTTTACCTTGCGTGTGAATGTCTGATCTTCCCAGGCCGCTAAAGCCGCTGCCTGACTCATGCCGCTGATGTTATACGGGAGACGGACATTTTGCATTTTGGGGATGAGTGCTTTAGGAACAATACTGAAGCCAACTCGAAAATTTGCTAACCCGTATAATTTCGAGAAGGTTCGCATGACGAGCAGATTGGGAAACTGATGAGTCAACGATAGCGTGGATGGCTCGGGCTGATTGACAAAATCGATATACGCTTCGTCCACGACAACGAGAATGTTGGGCGGCACCTGCTTCATAAACTGCGCGATTTGATCCGGGGGCAAATAAGTACCTGTCGGATTGTTGGGGTTGCATACCCAGATCACTTTGGTTTTTGTCGTGATGTGGGCTAATAACGCGTCAAGATCAATCAAACCGGTTGCGGCAATCACGGGGGCATTAATCGTTGTGGCTCCGGCAATGGCGGCTTGTAACTGGTACTCCGGGTAAGTCGGCCAAGGTTGTAGGCTCTCATCGCCTACTTCTAAAAAAGTGCGACAAATCAAAGCAATCATTTCGTCTAATCCACTGGAAAAAAGTAATTGCTCCGCTGGTATGTCCAACCGTTTGGCAACCGCGGTCCGCAATGGCAGCGCATCCGGATCAGGATAATTGCGTGCCTGGGAAAAGGCCCAGTTTTCAAGCGCTGCCTGGACCTTTGGCGAGGTACCGACCGGATTTTCATTGAATGACAAGCGCGTCATTTTAGCCAAACCGGCCGCTTTGGCGATTCTTTCCGGGGTGCTGTCTGAGACATAATCCGGCAGCCCGGCAATACTGTTGCGTAACATTACGCCACCTGCTTTCTTAATTGTCTTAGAGTTTACCCGTTATCTTGGAAAATGTAAATATATTATGCATAAATATCCACATGAGTGCAATCCCGTCTGCTCATTTTTTGCGCAATCATGTTATTAAAAAAGCCAAGCCAGTACGCAACAGAATCTGCTAACGATGCGGACTGGCTTGGTTAAAGTTGGTTATTCATTCGTCATAAAACGGCAAAAATGTGCGCTTTATTTTTTAGCGACAAAGGCGAGGTAATAAGTGACCGCTGCTACTGTCTGAGCGGAATTGATTTTGCCACTTTTAACTCCGGCGACTAGTTCGCTGAATGGCACGAGCCGGCTGGTGACAAATTCATCGGGATCAAAATCCTGAGAAGTTTTGGCCGCCAAATCAAGTTTTGCCAAGACGAGATGGACGGTTTCATCCGTCATGCCTTCGCTTGAACGGACGGCGGTTAACCACTGCAGATCATGCGTGATATAGCCGGTTTCTTCGCGCAGTTCCCGGCTGGCGGCAGTTTGCCAATCTTCACCGGCATCAATCAAGCCGGCGGGCAACGCATAAACTTCACTGTTCGTCGCCACGCGGTATTCACGATTAATTAACACCCGATTGTCATGAGTCAACGCCAACATTGCCACCGCGTTAGCATGCCGAATTAAGTCACGTTTAACGGTTAGGCCATCAGGCGTTTTGATTTTTTGCGTCACAATGTCAAAAATCGGGCCATGATAATGCGGGGTCTCACTCAAAATAGTCCCCTTTGCTAAGGGGTGATCAAAAAACATACCGCCATCTCCTCAATGAAAAAAGCCGCGCTGATACGCGACTTGAAATTAAGCTTTCGTAAAATCTTTCATCCATGCCAACGCAATCGCCTTTTCGCCTAAATGGGTACCGACAACCGGGCCAAAGTAAGACAGCTCGAACGGTACATTCGGAAATTTTTGCTCCAGATCGGCCATCCAGCGCTGCGCTTCTTCCGGATCGTTTGCGTGGATTACGACCGCCCGAACAGGATAGTCAACCTTCGCCAATGTTTCCTGGAAAAGTGTTTCAACACGCGCGTAAGCTTTCTTGATCGAACGTATCTTTTCAATTGCAACGATTTTGTGCGATTGATCATCAAACGTCAGTAACGGTTTGATCTTCAGCATACCGCCGATAAAGGCTGATGCATTGCTTAAACGACCACCTCGTACCAGATTCTGCAAGTCGTTGACAATAAAGTATTCACCCATGGTTGCCCGTAAATCATCCAGGCGCGCTAATATTGCTTGCGGGTCTTTGCCGGCTTCTGCCATTTGTGCGGCTGCCAGGACCAGCCAGCCCATTAAAATAACGGTGATCTGGGAATCATAAACATAAACTTTAGCACCATGAACCTCATCAACCGCACCTTTTAAAGTATTCACAAACCCGGAGATTGTGCTAGCTAAGTGGATACTAATAATGGTATCGTAACCTTCATTAGCAAGGTTTTCATATAACTTCAGCATTTCGCCCAGCGGCGGTTGCGTGGTACTTGGAAACGTTTTGGCAGTTTTGAGTTTGGCATAAAATTCTTGTGTGGTAATATCTTTACCTTCGTCATAAACTTCGCCGTCAAGAATGACCGGAATCGGCACCACAGTGATGTGATGTTGATCAATTTCGGTTTGCGGCAGATAACAGGTACTATCCGTCACGATAGCAATTTTCATACAGGCACCCACTTCTTCAAAAATGATTGTCTACATCATACCATAAAAAAACGAGTTGTAAGCAGCGCGCAACCAGGAGCGCTCGGAAATCCAAGCACGTTTGGCTGGGTTTGGAGCAGTTAGGTTCGTGGCTTTTTGAGTCAAGCCCAAAAGCTTTAGCTGATTAATTGGACCCCTCACCAGTTTGGGTAGTTCCGCTTGTTTGACTGCCAGTTGTACCGGTCGTATCACTGCTGTCATTGCCCGATGTTGCGGTGTCACTGGAAGTTGCAGCCGTATCATCCCCGGTTTCATTAGATGTGGTTGGCGGCGTGGCGGGCGTTGTATTTGAAATGCCTGTTGTGTTACCGGTTGCCGCGCCAGTTTGATTCCAGTAGCCATAGTTATTGTAATAGGGATAAGTATACTGAGAACTTGAGGTGTTGGCACTGTTGTTACCGTACGTATTCGCAGTCCCAGCCGTGTTGGCATTAGTTGAACTTGTCGCTGCATCGTTTGTTGTGGTCTGATTGGTTGCAGGTGTCGAAGTAGCGATGTTGTCAGCAGATGTCTGCGTTTCTGCAGGTTGGCTTCGCTTTTCCGGTGCTTTTTGAGCGATTTGTTTCTGATACGCCCGCTTCAACTTGCTGGCCTTTTGCTTAATTGTTTGTAAAACATCGCGATTGTAGACAACAAGGCCTTGCTTGGTCAGATTAGCCAGCAATTTCTCAATTCCATCAAGTTTCTTTTGTAAGTCGGTGACTGAGATTTCTTTGAGCGCTTTTTTTGTCAGCGTATTGTCTTTGAGTAATGCGTTATTTTGGTCCTGAAAATATTTAACATCGCGATCGACATAGCTTTGATAACGCGCCAGGACTTCATTGGTCGCGTTAGTCTGTTTGGCGTAACGCTTTTCGGCTGCTTTTAACTTTTTAAGTGTTTGCAGACGTTGGGTGTCGTTTTTTTGTGGTTGACCATACTGTTGCTTAAGATTATTCAAAATCACCTGAGTTTTTTCGGTTTGTTGCTTTTCGCCTTGAACGTGCTGGTATTTGACAACGCCCAATAATACCGCCGCAGCAATCAAAACCACTGTAACAAGCAATATAATGCTTCGTTTACCCTTCATTTTTCCCAATACCCTTTCATGAATAACTTTTTAACTGCCCTGCCCCATGCTGAGCAATTTTACGAACCAGACGCTGCCAAGAGCGATCAATCCCAAAATATTATGCGCGAAGATTAGAAAGCCGGGCTAGCCTAGTCATTTCGGTTGCACTATCAAATATATTCTACCTGTTGTGACGACTATTGCCTACCATTAACAGACGATAATTAGTTTTGATCGAAAATGGTATGTGAGCGTAAGCCGGGCGTTATTGACAGATATCTCTTAATTCGGCATGTCACGTGGCGTTGACAGCTTTGCCTTACGCGCCTAAAACCGGTAAAATGATTGGGACAATTGGAAAGCGAGCGGATCGATATGTCTTTTGACGGAATTTTTACCCATGCCATGGCCCAGGAGCTTAATACCACGTTAAGCGGCGGGCGGGTTGCTAAAATTCAACAACCTTATGAAAATGAAATTATCATCACGATTCGAGCTGGACGCAAGAACCATCCCTTGTTGCTCTCAGCTAATCCACAGTATGCGCGGGTGCAAATTACCCACATTCCATTTACAAATCCAGACGTTCCTGCAACCTTCACGATGACGTTGCGGAAGTATTTTAACGCGGCTACGTTAACAGAGATTCACCAAGTGCAAAACGATCGGGTACTACACTTTGAATTCTCCACGCGGGATGAATTGGGGGATGAACTGGGGCTGCGCTTGATCATTGAAATGATGGGTCGGCACAGTAACATCTTTTTAGTCAGCAAGCGCACCGGCAAAATTATTGATCTCATTCGCCACGTTTCTGCGGATCAAAATCGCTATCGTCCGTTGATGCCCGGTGCCCCGTATGTCGAGCCGCCTAAGCAAGATAAAGTGGATCCGTTTCATGATTCGGAGCGGATTTATCACGAACTTGAACGTCAGGTAACACCTTCATTGAGTCGCGCCGCCTTGCTCCAGCAACATTACCAAGGACTTGCCAAGGATTCTGCAGCTGAATTGGCCCTGCGACTCAATCAAGGCGATGCCGGCTGGGATAGCTTTTTTGCAGCGCTGGCAACCCCTGAACCGACTATTACAACCCAAGGGAAAAAAGCCGTTTTTACCGCGATCCCGTATCAGTCTCTGACCGGCGAGCAGCAACATTTTCCAACCTTAAGCGCGATGCTGGATGCCTATTATGCGCAAAAAGCGGAACATGATCGGGTTTTGCAACAAGGCGGGAACCTGATTCATGTGATCAAAAATGTGATTGATAAAGATCGCAAAAAGCAGCGCAAATTAAAGCGAACGCTGGAAGAAACCGAAAAAGCCGATGATTATCGAATTCGCGGCGAGATTCTGACGACTTATCTGAGTCAAGTCAAACGCGGCATGACGAGTATTGAACTGCCTAATTTCTATGCTGATAATGAGCCAATTAAGATCACCTTGTCCAATCAACTGACGCCATCACGCAACGCCCAGAAATATTTTGCCAAGTATACGAAATTACGCAATGCAGTGGCGCATGTTCACCAGCAAATGCAGGAAAACCAAGAAGAACTCGACTACCTTGAAGGCATCATGGCGCAGATTGATGTAGCTAGTCCGAAAGATTTAGTCGATATTCGATTGGAATTACAGCAACAAGGCTATCTACGTAAACAGAAATCCGGAAAAAAAGGCAATAAACGCCAAAAAGTCTCCAAACCAGATCAATTCTATGCTAGTGACGGCACTAAAATCTGGGTCGGAAAAAACAACTTACAAAATGATCAGTTGACCCTACACACCGCGAAAAAAACCGACATTTGGCTGCACGTCAAAGATATCCCGGGATCACACGTGATTATCGATAGCAGTGATCCCAGTGAGAAAACCTTGCTGGAAGCAGCCAAGCTGGCAGCGTATTTTTCCAAAGCGCGCGACAGTGCCAATGTTCCGGTTGACTGGATTGAGGTTAAAAAGATTCGTAAACCTAATGGGGCCAAACCCGGCTTTGTCATTTACGAAGGCCAAAAAACAGTGAGTGTCACGCCTGACGCTGATTTAGTCGCCAAGCTGCGTAACCCGCCGACAAAATAGGAGATGTCTTTTCATGTCAGAATCATCCGCCCAAATCAGCCGCCCACTTCAGGAACATATCATTGCCAACAAAGTCAAACATGGCTGGAATACCACCGACACTAACTTTGAAATGCTGCTGGCTTATCATGAAATGGCGGAATTAACGACAGCGTTGCTTAAACATGATCAAGCCAATATCGCTGAAGAACTGGCAGATGTTACCATTTACCTGCTGGGAATCGCTGAAATAAAAGGAATTGATTTAGCCCAGGCCGTGAATGACAAAGTGACAATCAATGATCACCGTGTATACGATGCTCAAGGACACAAGCATTTGGAGTAAGTATGCTGGCCTTAGTGAGCTAAGATTGCTGATAACTTTAAACTACAAAAAATCGACCTTAAGCTAGCATGTTGATTGCTGCTCAAGGTCGATTTTTTGATTAATCTGCTGGCACTACCCTATCCCAAAAACTTAAAGACAACTTTACTATCAAATAGCTTGAATGTTTTTTCAAATAGTAACTTACTTAAAAGTGCAGCGGCAATTGGCACCGCGAACCAGCACAGTAAGACCAAGGGAATTGCCAGACCGGCATCTAATGAAGCTAGTGGGCCAACCATACCGACCATACCAAAACCGGCTGATTGTGGGGTTCCGCTGACTCCTAGCAGCGCAACCGGAATGGCAGAAACGATGGCGGTGAATAGACACGGCAGTAGGATAATCGGATGTTTAAACAGATTGGGCATCATTAACTTCATTGCGCCCAGTGCAATTGCCAGCGTCACGCCGGATTTATTGACATTCCAGGAGAAAACAACCAACGCAATAGCAGTTGCCGCCACACCCATGGCCGATGCGCCTGCCGAAATACCGTTCAGTTGAATGGCTAGCCCAATGGCAACGGTTGAAATCGGACTGATAATCAAAGTAGCAAACGAGCAGCAAATTAAAATGGCCATGAGAATTGGCTGCAAGGTGGTAAAGCTGTTGATGAGTTCCCCAATGGCGGTTGTGAAAGCCGCAATAAACGGTAGCAGTAAGACACCTATATAAGCCGTACCACAACCAACCAGAATCGGCATGGCCACTACTGCCGTTGAACCGAACCGATCTTTAATCCAGATCAGGAGAAGTACAGCAATCGAGGCAGTAATCATGGTATTGATTAAATCGCCGGTACCTGAACCCACATAGGCTTTCAGCGCCGGATTAAACTTAACGACTCCGGAGCCAACAAATGCCGCTCCAGCTGTCACCATCATCTGCATGGGATTCAATTCGAACTGTAAGGCGATCAAGCCCCCGATAATCAATGGCGTGGCAAGTTGAAAAATGACGGCAATCTGTGTCAACGTCACCGCAAATGTATTCGTACCCAGATATTTCAGAATGCCGGATAAGACGGCATTGGGAATGAGGCCGATAATGACACCCAAAGCCGTACCTGATAAGACCTTATTAAGAAAAACTGTCACCGTTAATTTGGAAGACTTTTGCTTGGCGTGCCGATCTTCAACCAGCCCGCTTTCTTTGCCGGCTTCTTCCTCAGCTAGTGCATGTGCAGCAGCTGTTAACTCTTTATTTGCCGAATCTGCCATGGGACTTCACCTCTTCTATAATGTTGGATCTATATAAATCAAAACAACCATCCGCTTGTGATGATTGTTATGAGAATATTAACAGAAGATGGCATATTTAGTCCATAGTTAATTTTGATTTAATACTACTCTCACCTTTTTAATATACGCAAAAAAATCGGATGCAAGATATTTTTAATCTTCCATCCGATTTTTAGGTATCATAAGAGTCCTACTTGTGCAGTATCGTCACAAGCTTATGGTCGTTAAAACTGTTCGCCCCACTTGGCCGGATCTTCTCGCCATTGATGCAACGAAGCCAATTGGGCACTCGTAATCGCCCCTTGCGCTTCGGCGGTTTGAATCAAGGCTGTGTAATTCGTCAACGTGAAGAACGGTAGCCCTGCTTTGGCGAAGTTTGCTGTCACCGCGGCGAGTTGGTAACTGAAAATCGCTGCGACTCCGAGAACGTTCACGCCGTCTTTTTGCGCGGCGGCAACGGCTCCAAGAACCGAGCCACCGGTTGACAGCAAATCATCAATGACGACTAACTTGGCATCTGCAGGAAGGTGGCCTTCGATTTGACGCCCCTGACCATGGTCTTTCGGCTTACTGCGAATGTAAACAAGTGGCAGATTGAGTAAGTTGGCAACCAATGCGGCATGGGGAATGCCAGCAGTTGCAACGCCACCAATGGCAGTCACATCAGGATAATGGGCCACAATCTCTTGTGCTAATCCAGCCGCGATTTTGCTACGAACGTCTGGGTAGCCGATTGTGAGCCGATTGTCGGTATAGATCGGGCTTTTTAGACCACTCGCCCAAGTAAACGGTGCTTCTGGTCGTAAGGTAACCGCTTTGATCCGTAACAAGTCGCTGGCAATTTGATTTTCTAATTTAGTCATGTGCTGTCTCCCACGCTTTCTTAATTGATTGATAGGCTGCAACCGGGTCATCAGCTTGCGTAATCGGGCGACCGATGACAATAGCCGAACTACCCAGACGTTTAGCACGGCCTGGCGTCACGACGCGTTTTTGATCGCCCACAGCGGTGCCGCGCGGACGAATACCCGGAGTTACCACCAGAAAATCAGGTTTGGTGACACTGCGAATGAGTGGTGTTTCCAAAGCACTCGCAACCACGCCATCTGCGTCACTGGCCTGGGCGATCGCTGCTAATCGTTGAACCGCCTGGCTAATTGGCATATCAATCGATAACTGATTCTCCAACATAGCTTGATCAGTGGAGGTTAGATGGGTAATGGCCAACATTTTTGGTGCCGGATGGTGGGCTGCCTTGGCACCGGCTAATAACCCGCGCTTGGCTGCTAACATCATGTCTTTGCCGCCAGCTGCATGGACCGTTGTCAACGCGACCCCTAACCGCCCTAACTGCCACGCCGCCTTTTCAACGGTATTGGGAATGTCGTGTAGTTTTAAGTCTAAAAATATGTCGACAGGGTGAGCGGCTTGAATCGCTTTGATAACGGCTGGCCCTTCCGCATAGAAAAGTTCCATGCCGATTTTGACAAATAATCGTTCGGTTTGAGGAAAAGCCTTTAAAAAATCTAGCGTGGTAGCCTGATCTTTGAAATCGAGTGCAATGATGGGTGTCATACCGCCTGTCCTTCCTGAATACGTGCAAATTCTGCGGCAATTTTGGGGATTGCCTGTTCTTGGTAATAATTAGCTGAACCGATGGCGATTGCCTTGGCACCGGCTGCCAGCATCTCGGCTGCATCATGACCGGAACTGACGCCACCCATCCCGATAATCGAAATGTGAACCGCATGCGCGACCTGATAGACCATCTGTAACGCCATCGGGAATAGCGCCGGTCCGGAAACGCCACCGGTTACATTGGTCAAAATCGGTTCGCCAGTTTCGATGTCTAAGCGCATTCCGACAAAGGTATTGATCAAAGAAATCCCATCTGCACCTGCTGCTTCAACAGCTTTGGCAATCGTAGTAATGTCCGTTACATTCGGCGTCAATTTAACAAAGATAGGAACGGAACTAGCTGCCTTGACTGCTTGCGTTACAGCAGCGGCCACGGAGGGATCGGTTCCAAACGCCATGCCGCCTTGGTCGACATTCGGGCACGAGATGTTGACTTCCAGCGCTTTTACATTTGGGGCGGCGCTTAACTTTTTGGCTACTGCTGCATATTCAGCAACATCGGCGCCCGCAATGCTAGCGATAATCGGTAAGTCTGGGTAATGGGACGCGAGCCACGGCAACTTTTCGTGCAACACGACCTCAGCGCCGGGGTTTTTTAACCCGACAGCATTCAGCGTACTGCTTGGCCCGTCAGCATAAATCTTGCCTTGATTGCCGATTCGGGGCATTAAAGTCGTTGATTTGGTAACCAAAGCACCTAATAGATTGAGATCATATTGTTTGGCGTAACCTTCGCCAAACCCAAATGTCCCGCTGGCGGGCATAAATGGGTTCTTCATCGTCAAACCCGGTAACTGGATGGCCATGTGCGCTTCCTCCTCCGCTAACCTGCGTATCCTTTTTTGGATCAGCTGATACTAACTGCGAATCGGTGTCATTGAGAAGGCACGCGATTCCAATACTTTCAAAATGGCATCGGCCGTGTCAAGGCTCGTCATTAATGGCACGCCATGCTCAATCGCGGTTTCCCGAATGCGGAATCCGTCGCTTGACGCCTTTTTATCTGCCGTCATAGTATTAATGACCAGTTGAATCTTGCGGTCGGCAATGTCTTCGAGAATGGTTTCTTTACCACTGTCAAGCTTTTCAATCGTCGCGACCGTAATCCCGGCGGCCTCAAACGCCTTTGCTGTGCCGCTGGTAGCAACTAACTGGTAGCCTACTTCACGGAAGCGCTTAGCCAGCTCGGTAGCTTCAACTTTATCGGCATCCTTAACCGTGATTAAAGCGCGGCCAAATTGTGGCAAGTGCATACCTGCTGCTTCGAACGCCTTGTATAACGCCTTTGCCAGCGTTGTATCGCTGCCCATGACTTCCCCGGTGGATTTCATTTCCGGGCCAAGCAGGCTGTCGACATGATTGAGTTTGGAGAAACTGAAGACCGGCGCTTTGACGTGAATACCAGCTTGATTAGGCAGCAGACCAGTCGTAAAGCCTTGTTCCTTCAAACTTAAACCGAGGATCGCCAAGGTTGCGACTTGAGCCAGTTTAACGTTTGTGACCTTGCTCAAAAATGGAACGGTTCGACTTGCCCGCGGGTTAACTTCAATGACATAAGCCTTGCCTTGGTGAATGATAAATTGAACGTTCATCAAACCGATGCAGTTTAAAGCACGCGACAGTTTGATGGTTGCATCGGTAATCTGGTCAATAATATCCTGACTAAATGTTTGCGGTGGATAAACGGCCATTGAATCACCGCTATGAATGCCGGCGCGCTCAATGTGCTCCATGATGCCCGGCAGTACCACGGTTTCACCATCGGAAATACAATCGACTTCGCATTCTTTACCGACTAAATAGTGGTCAATCAAAACGGGATGGTCGTGCGAAACCGATACCGCGCGATCAATGTAACTCGCCAATTCGTCAGCATTGTGAACGATTTCCATTGCCCGGCCGCCTAAAACATAACTTGGGCGAACCAAAACGGGATAACCAATTTTATCGGCGACTGCTAAAGCGCCATCTTTGTCAGTAGCCGTACCGCCTTCTGGTTGCGGTAACTTAAGTTCTTTAATGACTTGATCAAACAAGTCGCGATCTTCGGCCCGATTAAGGTCGGCTACCGAGGTGCCTAAGATCTTAATGCCCCGTTTTGCCAGCGGTTCGGCTAAATTAATGGCAGTTTGGCCGCCAAATTGAACAATGACGCCTTTTGGTTGCTCCAGGTCAATGACATTCAGGACATCTTCAAGCGTCAACGGTTCAAAATACAGTTTATCCGCAATTGAAAAGTCGGTTGAGACGGTTTCGGGGTTGCTGTTCATGATGATCGCTTCATACCCGGCTTTTTGGATCGCTTTAACACTATGAACCGTGGCATAATCGAATTCCACCCCTTGGCCAATTCGGATGGGGCCGGAACCGATTACCAGAATGCTTGGTTTATCGCTCTTGGTGCTTTCCGTGCTGCTTTCATAGGTGCTGTAGTAGTATGGGGTGTCGCTGGCAAACTCGCCGGCACAGGTATCGACCATTTTATAAACCGGCAAAATATGCTGTTCCTTACGCATCTGGCGAATTTGGTCGGCGTGCAATCCCCAGAGCTTGGCAATTTCTTCGTCCGCAAACCCATACCGTTTTACTTCGGCTAGTAATGATAAATCAGCTTTGTGGGCGGCTAATTCCCGTTCCAATTCAACAATGTGCTTGATCTTGTCGAGGAAAAACGGATTCATTTTGGATAATTCCGCAACTTCATCAATCGTGTAATCACGACGGAAGGCTTCGGCTAGATAAAAGAGCCGTTCATCGTTGGCCTGAATAATGTGTTTGCTTAGCTCATCATCACTTAGCTTTGAAAATTCAGGGCGTCGCGGATGAATCAAACCGACTTCAAGCGAACGCACCGCTTTTAGTAAGCTTTCTTCAAGTGTGCGGCCAATTGCCATCACTTCGCCGGTTGCCTTCATTTGGGTGCCGAGGGTTCGATCACCATTTTCAAACTTGTCAAATGGGAACCGCGGTAATTTGGTGACCACATAATCCAGTGCCGGCTCAAATTCGGCCCAGGTTTTCTTGGTGACCGGGTTTTTAATTTCGTCAAGGTTTAAGCCAACTGCGATTTTAGCGGCCATTTTAGCGATCGGATAACCGGTTGCTTTAGAAGCCAAAGCACTTGAGCGGGATACCCGAGGATTGACTTCGATAACGTAATATTTGAAGCTGTTACGATCAAGCGCGAATTGGACATTGCAGCCACCTTCGATCTTCAAGGCCCGGATGATCTTGAGTGCCGAGTCACGTAACATCTGGACTTCTTTATCCGTCAAGGTTTGAGTTGGCGCAAAGACCATCGAATCACCGGTGTGCACCCCGACTGGATCAAAGTTTTCCATGTTGCAGACAACGATTGCGGAGTCGGAAGCATCGCGCATCACTTCAAATTCAATTTCTTTGTAACCGGCAATGGAGCGTTCGATTAAGACTTGGGTGACCGGGCTGAGGTTCAGGCCGTTTTCAGCAATTTCGGCTAATTCTTTTTCGTTGTCAGCGATACCGCCGCCAGTGCCGCCCATGGTGAACGCTGGTCGAATGATAACCGGGAACCCGATTTTGTCGGCAAATTCCTGCGCTTCTTGGACGTTATTGGCGATGGCTGATTCTGGAACCGGTTCGTGCAATTTTTGCATCAGGTTCTTGAACAACTCGCGATCTTCGGCTTGGTCAATGGCGCTTAATTTGGTTCCCAGCAATTCGATCCCAAGTTCGTCTAAAATGCCGGTATTGCTGAGCTTCATTGCAAGATTCAACCCGATTTGGCCGCCGATGGTTGGTAAAATGGCATCTGGCAACTCTTTGCGCAAAATCTGACTGACAAATTCGACAGTTAACGGTTCAATATAGACGCGATCAGCAATTTCGGTATCGGTCATAATCGTGGCCGGATTGGAGTTTACCAAAACAACTTCATAGCCTTCTTCACGTAATGCGAGACAGGCTTGCGTTCCTGAGTAATCAAATTCTGCGGCTTGACCGATGATAATTGGGCCAGAGCCGATCACTAAGATTTTATGAATATCTTGACGTTTTGGCATGATTATCCTTTCTGCGTACGATCTGAGAATGCATCCATCATTTCCATAAATTCATCAAAAAGATGGTCGGCGTCGTGTGGACCCGGCGCAGCATCCGGATGGAATTGGACGGTGAAAGCCGGATACAGGCGATGCCGCAACCCTTCTACCGTGCCATCGTTAATTTCCACGTGGGTGACCAGCAAGGTGTCCGGGTCAATGCTGTCAGGATCGACGGCGTAACCGTGGTTTTGACTGGTGAAATCAATGCGGCCGGTTGCAATTTCACGAACCGGATGATTGAACCCGCGGTGGCCGTATTTCATTTTGAAGGTATCGGCGCCATTTGCCAGTGCAAATAACTGGTGGCCAAGACAAATCCCGAATAGTGGAATCTTACCTTCAATGCCACGAATCATATCCAATGCTTCCGGCACATCTTTCGGATCCCCAGGGCCATTGGTTAACATGACGCCATCCGGTGCTAATTCAAGAATGGTGGCTGCAGTGGTTGTGGACGGCAACACGGTCACATTACATTGACGTTTAGCCAGTTCCCGTAAAATGCTATGTTTGAGGCCAAAGTCAATGACCACCACATTGCGGCCAGTTCCCGGTGCCGGATAAGCCTGCTGAGTCGAGACTTGTTGTACTTGATTCTTTGGCAGTACCAATGCTTTGAGCTGGTCAAAGGCATGTTCGTCGGCGGCATCCACAATACTGGCTTTCATGGCGCCGACTTCCCGGATCTTTTTGGTCAGCGCCCGGGTGTCAACGCCGCTGATACCGGGAATATGTTTGCGCTTGAGAAATTCATCCAGCGTCATCTGACTACGCCAATTACCGGTGACCCGCGCAACGTCCCGGACCACAATCCCCTTTGCAGTCGGATCAATGCTTTCGTAATCATCACGGTTAATACCGACATTGCCGATGAGCGGTTGCGTGAATGTAATGATTTGGCCATTGTAACTTTGATCCGTAATGGTTTCTTGATAGCCGCTCATGCCGGTGTTAAAAACAATTTCACCAGTCGTGACCGTTTCCGCACCAAAGCCGACGCCAGGAAAAACACTGCCGTCTTCCAGAATTAAATAGCGCTTCATGCTTGTCCTCCCTTTTGATAGGCGATTTGGCCGTGACTAATGGTATATAACGCCTGGCCTTGCACCTCTTCACCGATAAATGGTGAATTTTTACCTTTTGAAAACCAATCGGCGGGATCGATTTTATAAGAAGTTTCCAGATCCAAAATGGTTAAATCGGCGGGCCCACCAACTGTGATGTGACCACCTGGCAGTCCGAATTTGGCTGCCGGAATCGTGCTCATTTTGGCAATCAGTTGTTGGAGCGTGAACATTTTGGATTTAACGAACTTGGTGTACAGCAGTGGAAAGGCCGTTTCCGAACCGACGATCCCGAATGCGGCGGTTTTAAACGATCCCGTCTTTTCTTCAGCCGTGTGGGGTGCGTGATCCGTGGCAATCATGTCTAGTGTGCCGTCTTGCAAGCCTTCCAGTAATGCCAAATGATCAGCCCGTGAACGTAACGGTGGATTCATTTTAAACATGGGGTTATCGCCGGGGATGTTATTTTCATCAAGTAACAAATGATGCGGTGAGACTTCAGCGGTCACGTTGACGCCGCGTTTCTTGGCTTCGCGAATCAAGGCCACACTTTGGCGGGTTGAGATATGACAGGCGTGATAATGAACGCCTGTGGCAGCTGCCAGGTCTAAGTCCCGAGCTAATTGACTGCTTTCGGTTTGGTTAATGATGCCAGGCAGGTTCAATTTTTTGGCAACCGGACCGGCGTTGATCACGCCACCGTGCATGAGGCTTGCGTCTTCAATGTGAGCCACAATCGGCGCGTTTAACTTGGCTGCCTGTAGCATGGCTCGATACATGGTGTCAGCATCTTGCACCCCGACACCGTCATTGGAGAAGCCAAGTGCACCGGCTGCTTGTAAGGCGGGCATGTCAACCACTTGATCCGAGTGCAGGTCCCGTGTAATGGGGGCAAACTGGCGAACGGTGATTTTGGCATCGCTACGATTCTTGGCCAGTAACGGCTTCAAAGTGGCAACTGTATCCGGCACCGGGTTTAAATTACTCATGGCGACAACAGTTGTAAACCCACCATGTGCTGCTGCCTGCGCACCGGTTTTAATGGTTTCTTTCGCGGTAAAACCGGGTTCGCGAAAATGAACATGAACGTCAATCAATCCTGGCACAACTGTCGCACCGGTGGCATCAATCACCGTTTCATCGGCTCGAGCTGTCAGTTGCTGGCCGATTGCCGTGATCTGCTCGCCGGTGATCTGAATATCGGCAGTGTATTCGGTGTCGCTAACGATGTGGGCATTTTTGATGAGCATGAGTTACTCCTCTCCGAAGTGACGGGCATTGATGACCGCTTCCAGCATGGCCATTCGCATGAAGACGCCATTTTGCATTTGCGTAAAGATCCGTGATCGTGGTCCGTCAACTAAATCACTGGCTAATTCAACATCACGGTTAACCGGTGCCGGGTGCATGAAAATGGCATTGGGTTTCATGGTTTTAGCCAAGTCATCGGTAATGCCATACTTAGCATGATAACTTTCTTTAGAAAAGGCTTCGCGATTATCCTGATTGAAGCGTTCTAACTGAACCCGCAGCAGCATCAACACATCGACCTGTTTAACCAACTCCGGCACGCTGATGAAGTCGCCATAACGGTCAAAGCTAGGATCATACCACTGTTGCGGACCAGCAAAATGTAACGTAGCACCAAGTTTGTGCAGCATCTGCATATCACTGCGGGCAACCCGACTGTGGCTAAGGTCGCCGACGATCCCGATGCTCAAACCTTCAAAATGACCGAATTCTTCGTGAATGGTCATCAGATCCAGCATCATCTGGGAAGGATGTTGCCCTGCACCGTCACCTGCATTCACAATGGCGGTTGTTGGCCAGGCACCCATGAGTTCTTTATAATAGCCGTCTTTTGCGTGCCGCATCACCGCAATATTGACGCCGATTGCCCCAATGGTTTTAATGGTATCTTCCAGCGTTTCGCCTTTTGATACTGAACTGTGGGCCGGGTCGAACGGGATGACGGTTAGCCCTAGTTTGCGTTCGGCCATTTCAAAACTGGTATGCGTACGGGTGCTATTTTCAAAAAATAAATTAGCAGCATAAATTGGTTCCGGAAAATGAACGGTTTGGCCGGCTTTGAAGTCTTCGGCGCGGTTGATTAACGCCATGGCACTTTTTTCATCAACTTGTTCAGCGGAAACAAAATCTTTAAACGGTGTATCTGTCAGATTAGATAAGGTCATTTTTCTCTGCCCCTTCTTCATTAGCGGCATGTTCTGGTAAAACAAAGTTCAGGAAGATTCCGATCACGGTTGCCAGTGCAAGGCCGGAAAATTGATAGCCGGCAAATTGCAGGCTGGCATTGCCGATGCCGATCACAAGAATGGTCGAGGCAATCATCAGGTTGCGCTTCTTATCGAAGTCGACTTTGTTGTCAATTAAAACCCGTAAGCCATTGGAAGCAATCACCCCGAACAGCAGGAAACTAATGCCGCCAATAACCGGACTTGGGATGCTACGAATTAATGCGCTTAGCTTACCGATGAAGGCGAACAAAATCGCGAACAATCCTGCACCGCCTAAGACATAAACACTGTGTACCTTCGTCATGGCAAGCACACCGATATTTTCGCCATAACTGGTGACAGGCGGGCCCCCGACGAATCCAGCGATGATTGACGCAGTTCCGTCACCGGCTAAGGTATGGTTCAAGCCGGGATCCTTAAAGAAATCACGCTTAGTCAATTTGTTGAGTACCATGATGTGGCCCATATGTTCGGTCATCGTGACAAACGCAATCGGTGCCATGGATAAAATGGCTCCCCAGTAAAGTTGCGGCTGATAGCTGATAAAAGGCAGTTCAAACTTTGGCAGATCAAACCAGGCCGCTTGTTGTACCGGCGTCAGATCAACAATGCCAAACAGCAAGGCCACCACATAGCCGGTGACAATTCCGAGTAAGATCGGCAAAAGACTAATAAACTTTTTGAGATACATGTTGTAAATGATGACGGATGCCAAGGTGATCATCGCAACGGCAAAGTATCGCAGGTCATAAACGCTCTTGGTGGCACTGATTGTACGCATGGTCGCATCGGTGGCGGCTGTGCCTGCCAAGGATAAGCCAATGACCATGACAATCGGACCGACCACGATTGGCGGGAGTGCCCGATCAATCCAAGCTGATCCGCTGCGAGCAACAATCAAGGCAACGATGAGATAAACGACACCGACTGCTACGGTTCCTTGTGCGATGGCTGGATAACCCGCACCTTTCATCAAAGCTTGCATGATCGTGATAAACGAGAAACTCGATCCCATGTACGCAGGAATCTTACCACGAGTAATCAGGATATAAACTAAGGTGCCGACACCGCTTGAAAATAAGGCAATGCTTGGATCCAGTCCGACTAAAATCGGTACCAGCACAGTTGAACCGAACATGGCAAAAAGGTGCTGGATTGAAAGTCCCACCCATTGACCGAATTTCGGCTTATCACCGATATCCAGTACTGCTTCGTCATTATGAAAAGCCATTGATTATTCCCCCATCTTTTCGATGCTGATGCCGTCTTTGCCATCAAGTTCGGCCACCTGCACCTGAATTTGCTCGTCAAGTGAGGTTGGAATGTTTTTACCGACAAAATCCGGTCGAATTGGCAACTCGCGATGTCCGCGATCGACAAGCACGGCCAAGCTGATCTTACGTGGCCGACCTTCATCCATCAACGCATCTAAAGCGGCGCGAATGGTGCGGCCGGTGAAGATGACATCATCGACTAAAATGACATGCTTGCCGGTGATATTAACCGGTAACTGTGCTCCTTCAACATCTGGTTGGTGTTCATGGTCGATTTTATGGACATCATCGCGATAAAACCGGATATCCAATTCGCCAACCGGAACTTTTAAACCTTCTAGTTGTTCGAGGCGTTTGGCGATGCGGTGGGCCAAATAAATGCCACGGGTTTTGATCCCGACTAGAACAAGATCGTTCAAACCCTTATTTTGTTCGATGATTTCATAACTGATTCGTGTCAATGCGCGTTTCATAGTTACCTCGTCTACAACCTGTTTTGACTGTGCCATTGATGTGCCACCCTTTCTTGTATGTATGCTGATAAAACTTGGTGCCAGTGAGTTTGCTTGGTGATGAAAGCTGTGCTCCGACTTCTAACCAGGCTGGTTCACGCTCGGTCATAACGCGTTCACCAGCCCAGAAACCTGCACATAAGGACCTTGGTCGCAATGGCCAAAGCCCGGCCATCACGCCCGAGGCCACTTATGCTCCGGTTTCTAACCGGGCTGGTTCACGCTCACTTTCTATAACGCGCTCCCCGGCGCAGAAGTCTGCGTGTAAGGACCTCAGTCGCAATGACCAAAGCCCGGCCATCACGCCTGAGGCCACTTACACTCCGACTTCTAATCGCGCCGGTTCACGCTCAACAAAAAACGCCTCCTACCCAATTTGGATAGAAGGCGACCGTAGCCTGAATAATCCGCCGCAACGGAAAGGAAACCTTCTAAGCCTCACTGGACTTAGTTAAAGGTGCTTGTTCGATTGAGTTAAGATTACCGAACGTTGCGGGTCTTGTCAATGCCTGCACGCAGATCGGTTAAGGTTTTTTCAAAAATTGGCGGTACCGGCGCGGTAAAAGTTAATAATTTTCCCGTGACCGGATGCACGAAGCCGAGTTTTGCCGCGTGAAGAAACTGACCATGACCAGGAAGGGTACGCTTAGGGCCATAGAGAGGATCGCCTGCTACCGGGTGATGGGTGTAAGCCATGTGTACGCGAATCTGATGCGTGCGCCCGGTATCCAGAATGCATTTTACCAAGGTGTAGTTTGTAAAGCGCTCCAGTACTTGAAAATGGGTCACAGCATGGCGGCCATCTGCGACCACTGCTTGGCGTTTGCGATCGCGCGGGTCCCGACCCAACGGCGCATCAATTGTGCCCTCGTCTTCTTTAAAAGTACCATGAACCAGTGCCAAATATTCCCGAATCGACGTTTTAGCCTTAAGCTGGGCGGATAGACTTAGCTGGGCGGCTTCTGTTTTTGCAACCATTAGCAAGCCGCTCGTATCTTTATCAATACGATGAACGATTCCAGGCCGAATGACGCCATTAATGCCAGGTAGCTTGGTGTGATACAGCAACCCATTCACCAGCGTGCCGTCCGGATGACCCGGTGCCGGATGAACAACCATGCCTTGAGGTTTGTTAACCACAATGACTTGATCGTCTTCGTAAACAATCTCGAGTGGAATCGGTTCAGCAACGGCCTTAAGTGGTTTAACTTCCGGAATGGTCACTGTAACAACATCACCGGCCGTCACCTTAAAATTAGCTTTCACGGGATTGCCATTAACGGTGACCAAGCCGTCTTGGAGCCATTTTTGCACCTGGCTGCGGGTGTGGGTGGTCTCGTGGGCCGTGATGATCTTATCAATTCGGCCGCTTTCGGTGGTAATGGTGAAGGTATCGCTCATGCTACCGCCGCCTTGTCACGATCAAACAGAATGTAGATCAAGACGAAAATAACCCCAAGTGTGATGCAGACATCTGCAAAATTAAAAATCGCATTAAAACGCCACTGATCAAGAAATTCGAGATGGAACATATCCGTTACATATCGAAAACGCAAACGATCAATAAAGTTTCCAATCGCCCCCGCTGTGATCAAGGTCAACCCCATCCGATAAAACGGTTTATGCAGACTATCGCGCCACAGCATGGCAACAACAACAAACGCTAGAATCGTAGTAACGTAAAAAAACCACTGCTTACCTTCAAACATCGAAAAAGCAGCACCAGTATTACGGATATGGGTGAGATCAATCACACCTGGAATTAATGACTGACTGTCACCAAGCGGAATATGAACCCTAACCCAAGTCTTAATCCCAAAATCAAGCAAAACCAAGACAGCAGCAACCATGACATAAATAAGCAAAGAAAAATCCTCCTGAGCGCGAGCCAGCGCGGTTAGAAGTCGGAGTGTAAGTGGCCTTGAGCGTGATGGCCCGGTTTTGGCCATTGCGCTCAAGGTCCTTACACGCAGACTTCTGCGCTGGGGAGCGCGTTATGATGTGAGCGCGAGCCGGCGCGGTTAGGGATCGGAGTATAAGTGGCCTTGGCCATTGCGACCAAGGTCCTTATACTCCGATCCCTGCGCCGGGGAGCGCGTTATGATATAAGCATCAGCTGACTCCTACCTCAGCCGCGCATCTAATGTTTGCTTCCTAGTGTACCGCGCCCAAAGAAAAACCGCCATCTTGAAAATGGCGGTTAACGTTTATCGTAGCGATGGCCTCATTAGAAAAGTCCGGAAATCTTACCATCGTCGGTAACATCCATGTTTAAAGCAGCTGGTGCTTTTGGTAAGCCTGGCATTGTCAAAACCGTGCCGGTCATGACGACCAGGAACCCGGCGCCTAGCTTAGGGATAATATCGCGCACATGAATGGTGAAGCCTTCAGGAGCGCCTAGTGTTTTAGGGTTATCGGTTAACGAATACTGGGTTTTAGCCATGCAAATCGGTAAGTCCTGCCAACCGTTCTTAGCGATGGTTCGAAGTGCAGCATTTGCTTTACCTTCATAGACAACATCGGCCCCGCCATAAATCTTTTGAACAATGGTCTTGATTTTTTCTTTGACGTCGCTGTTGCGATCATAAAGCGGTGTGAAGTGACTTGGCTGATTCAAAGCATCTAAAACTGCATCCGCAACTGCCAAACCGCCGCGGCCACCATCTGCCCAAACCGTTGCAGTGACCGCCTTGACATTGAGTTTGGCACAGGCATCAATTAACCACTGGATTTCGGCATCGGTGTCACTTGTGAACCGATTGACCGCAACGACAACCGGCACACCGTAACCTTGCATACTGTGGATATGGCGTTTCAGATTGGCAAAACCTTTAGCTAACGCGTCCAGGTTTTCCTGTTGCAGATCGGCTAATGCAACCCCGCCGTTATACTTCAGTGCGCGAACGGTTGCGACGATGACAACAGCATCCGGGGTTTTACCTAACACGGGGGTCTTGATATCCATGAACTTTTCACCGCCCAGATCAGCGCCGAAGCCAGCTTCCGTAATCGCGATGTTACCCAGTTGCAAAGCGGTGCGGGTTGCTAAAACGGAATTACAACCATGTGCGATGTTGGCAAATGGGCCACCATGAATAAATGCTGGCGTATGTTCAAGTGTCTGTACTAAGTTAGGCTTCAGGGCATCGCGCAATAACATGGCAATGGCACCGGTGACTTTTAAATCGCCGACCGTGACGGGTTTGCGGTCATAGGTATACCCAATCACAATCCGGCCAATTCTTGCTTTTAGATCGGCAATGTTTTCGGCCAGACATAGAACGGCCATTAATTCGCTGGCGACCGTAATGTCAAACCCATCTTCGCGCGGCACGCCACTGGTTGGACCGCCTAAGCCAATTGTTACATGGCGCAGTGCCCGGTCGTTGATATCCAACGCACGCTTCCACAAAATTCGGCGAGGGTCAATATTGAGTGTGTTTCCTTGCTGCAGATGATTGTCGATTAAAGCGGCCAGTGTGTCGACGGCAGTGGTCAAAGCATGCATGTCACCGGTGAAATGTAAGTTAATATCTTCCATCGGTACCACTTGCGCATAGCCGCCACCGGTTGCGCCGCCTTTCATTCCCATGACCGGACCTAACGAAGGTTCCCGCAATGCGATAACAGGATGCTGGCCGCGTTGTTGCAAAGCATCACCTAAGCCGACAGTAATGGTTGATTTGCCTTCACCGGCGGGGGTCGGATTGATGGATGTGACCAAAACGAGCTTGCCAAACGGCTTATCTTTCAACGCATTAAGCGCCGTAAAGCTGAGTTTGGCTTTTGATTTGCCATAAAGTTCCAAATCGTCAGCGGTTAAACCGATACTTGCGGCAACTTTCGTGATTGGCCACATTGAGCTGGCTTCGTTAGCCTGGGCAATTTCAATATCAGACATACAACACACTCCTTATTTAGTGGATGTTTCCAAACGTTTTTTGATCAACGCCACGATTTTTTGTTTTCGCTTTTTGCCGAACATCAGAAACGAAACGCGACCGTATTGTTTGGTTTTAAGCATAACGGTCAAACGGCCATTCGTAAAGTCCTCAATGTCCGCCCAAGCTAAATTAATCGTGTTACTTTTAAAAAAGCTGGTTAAACGAAGGCCTTTGGGCGTTGCGACTAGGCGGAGCAATAAGATTTGAACAATCGCAACTAAAATTGTGACGCCTGCAACCGCGACCGCCAGCCATGATAAACTGGTGCTTTCCAGCTGAAGAATGATCGCTAAACTAAGTCCAAATACGATCGCGCTCCAAAACATGCTAAAATCGATCCATGCAGGTTGATAATGTGTTCGATATCCTGCCAATTTGCCACTTCCTTAGGAGAAATCATGCTTAAACTATACACAGATGGCGCTACAAAAGGCAACCCGGGACCGGCTGGCATCGGCATTCTGGTTAGCGGATTGCCTCAGCAAATTCAACATCATGCCGCTTTACCTGCGATGAGCAACCACGAAGCGGAATTTGCTGCTGCCATTGCCGGGTTTAAATTATTGATTGAATCCAGCTTGACAACAGGCACAGTCGCTTACTACAGCGATTCCAAGTTAGTGATTCAAGCCATTGAAAAGCGCTATGCCAAACACTATCCGGCGTTAACGGCAGAGCTGCTGAGCTTAATTGACGAGTTTCCGCTGGTATTACCCAACTGGATCCCGGATCGGCAAAATCGCGGTGCCCATCACCTGGCTCAACAAGGTTTGCACCAAGCCGAAACTGAAAGTTAGTGTCAGTCATCTTGTCGTTTCATGGATCGATTGACGTAAAAAAAAGCCTGAAACTCCAGCAATATTGGAAGTTTCAGGCTTTTTGATCGAAACGTACCAGCTTGGGTTATAGCTGATTATTTAAGAACTTTGAATTGTTGCTCACGATCCATGTAATCCTTGGCATTTGCTTCGCCTTCGATGGAGCCGAATGGCATCTGAGCACGTAACTGCCAGTTTGCCGGGATATCAAAAGCTTCGCGGACAAGGTCGTCAATGATCGGGTTGTAATGCTGCAGGTTAGCACCGATACCGTTGTTAGCCAGCGTTACCCACGTGTTAAGCTGAGCTGATCCTTGAGACTGTTCTGCCCAAGTTGCAAAGTTATCGGCATACAGCGGGAAATTTTTCTCTAACTGTTTTACGACATCGGTGTCAGTGAAGTATAAAATGGTTGCAAAAGCGGCTTTAAAACCGGCAATTTTTTTCTTGGTTGCCTCGTAGGCTTCCTCGCTTGGCACTTCACTCTTTAAGCGCTTGACCACAATGTCCCATAATTTATCATGTTGCTCGCCAAACAGGAAAACGGCCCGAGTAGCCTGTGAGTTAAAGGCTGTTGGTGTTTCTTGAATAACGGATTCGATTAATGCAACCAACTCGTCAGGATTTTGTTTGATATCCTTGCCGAGTGCATAGATGGAGCGGCGTTGTTTGAGCAGATTTAGAAGATCTTGATTCACGAGATAACCACCTTTTTATTATTAATCAATACGTGTTCGGGCACACACCGTCAAAACCACCCTTACCTATCACTGGCTGTGAACGTTAAAGGCGGGGCAACGCATGTGAGAACAAGCATAAGTTTACCAACTGACTATTAGTAAGTAAACCCCCAAGCGAAAATTTCTTGAAAAAGCGACTGGCTAAACTTGCAATGGTATACCGAATTCTGCTTAGCGCTTCTATACTATAACGTGACAGTGACCGTTGGCTTGGGTACAATAAAATTATTCTTCATGGAGGTGCGGTATGTCGCTCATTACGTGGCTAATTATTATTATTTTGGTTTTGAATACCATTGGGGCGATTTTCACCGTCCTCCGCGAAGTCCGCGATATCTCAACGACCTGGGCTTGGTTACTTGTGCTGATCTTCCTGCCGATTATTGGTTTTGGTTTTTATCTATTTGCCGGTCGCGGCTTGTCAACCAAGAAGTTGCGGCGGATTCAACGCGAATATGAATCTGGCGTGAAAGCCTTCGTGTCACTTCAAAAACATGAAAATGCGCGCAATAAGCTATTGCCGCCTACGGATTACACGCCAGCAGCTAAGGCGTTAACGGCCTTTTTTCTTAATACGGCCCAAGCACCGGTACTTGCGCACAACCAGGTTCAACTTTACACGGATGGCGAAAAAAAGTTTGCGGCGTTATTTCGTGATATCGAAGCGGCTAAACATTATATCTATGTTGAGTATTACACCATTTATAACGACGAGCTGGGTAATCAGTTTCAACAACTACTTATAAAAAAAGCCAAGCAAGGTGTGACCGTGAAGGTTTTGTATGATGCCTGGGGTTCAATGGGTGCCTCGGCTAAATGGTGGCGGCGGCTCACTGATGTCGGCGGACAGGCAGAAAGCTATTTTAGCTCGAAACATCCCATCACCGACTTTCGGCTTAACTATCGCGATCACCGCAAGATCGTTGTGATTGATGATCACGTTGGCTATATTGGCGGTTTTAATGTCGGTGATCAATATGTTTCGCGCAAACCGAAATTCGGTTACTGGCGCGATACACATTTACGCATTGTCGGGAACACCATTTATGCGTTGAAAATTCGCTTTACAATGGATTGGAACGCAACTGTCGATAAGCAAAAAGAAATTGCCTATAACGTCGAACAAAGCGGTGCCGAGGATCTGACCAGCGAAAGTATGACCGCAGGCAGCACGCCGATTCAAATTGTTGCATCCGGACCTGACCGCCCCACCCAACAAATCAAGCTGGGGTACACCAAGTTAATCACTAGCGCTACCAAATCAGTTTGGATTCAGAGCCCCTATCTGGTGCCAGATGATACGGTAATCGATGCTTTAGTCTCGGCGGCGATGTCCGGCATTGATGTCCGAATTATGGTGCCGGATATGCCGGATCATCCCTTTATTTTCCGCGCTACGCAATATTATGCCAATTATCTGGCGCGATCAGGGGTTAAAATTTATCACTACCAGCACGGTTTCATGCACGCCAAAACCGTTGTCGTCGATGATGCGATTGCCAGTGTTGGCTCGGCAAATTTTGATATCCGCAGTTTCAAATTGAACTTCGAAATAAATGCGTTTATTTACGATCGCAAAATTGCCGGAACTTTGGCCGAAATCTTCCAAGCGGATATGGCCAAAAGCTATCTACTGACACCGGAAATCATTTCGAACCAAGGCTGGTGGTTACGGTTTAAGCAAGACTTTTCCAGGCTCCTGTCCCCTATTCTTTAAATTGCTTCAAAAGCCTTTCATTATAACGCGCTCACCGGCGCAGAAGTCTGCATGTAAGGACCACCCCTTAAGCGCAATGGCCAAAACCCGGCCATCACGCTTAAGGCCACTTACACTTCGTCTTCTAAACGCGCCGGTTCATGCTCACTTTCTATAAGGCGCAAATGATAACAACGCCGGTTCAACGATGTGATGCTTCGTTGAACCGGCGTTGCTTTTTGAAAAATGGCTGATGAAGATACCGCGATTAAATAAAATTGTTACCGAAAAGGACTAAAGCCATCTACTGAACGACACCCCGCGCTTGGAGACTTTCAGGGCCGCGCGCATTAACGCTGCCAATCATCCAATACCTTGGTGTGACCAAGAAGATAATGAATCGCAGCATGAACTAACTCGTCGCGTGCCGCCAATAACTCATCGCCCTCAAGATTATACTTATCGCGCAAATAACCCTCTGCAATCGCTTGATATTCTTTGCGCGCCTCGCCGCCATCGTTTAAATAAGTATCAATCGCTTCCAGATTATCTTTGGCCCGATTAGCCAGTTCTTCGGCCAGATCATCAACATGCGGCTGACGTTTGTGAGCGTAATCCATCAGCGTGTCATTCATATCAATGACGGCCGCTTCATCAGCTTTCTTGTCACGTTTCATGGTTACTTCATCTCCTAATACTATTAGTATGCACCTATGACCTATTTTCATCAACGCTGAGCGCGAACCGGCGCGGTTAGAAACCGGAACATAAGTGGCCTCAGTCGCAGACTTCTGCGCCGGTGAGCGCGTTATAGTGTGATCCCGTCTTATATTTTCCGATTGTTCTGCCAGCAACAAAGTAACGGCCACCGATTAACGATGCAAGAGCTGGCGGGAGCGGTGGAACAATTCTTGATAAAGTGCCGACCAGCTCTCGAACCTGTCACTCGCTAAATAAAAAACAGGCGTGTCTGGTACAATCGGTTCCTCACCGGGAGCCAGCGCCTGAGCAGAAATCACAAGGTCCGGGTGTTGGGCAACAGTTACCAGTCGAATATAGGCGGGATGCATCAGATTAAGGCGGACTGTTTCGTACAAAGGTTGTGGCATCATGGGATCAAGTGCCACTTTGAGTTTATCGGAAACGGCACTGTCTGTCATAAATGGCCAAAGTAACTGATAGAATCCGTCAACGATTTCAGGCCGGGATTTTTCAGTTGGAAGCTCCCGGGCAAAAAAGGCCTTAATAGCTGTCTCCAGACGCGGATAAAACGCGCGCATGGGACTGGCGGTTTTGGTTAAATCAATGTAAGCGCCGCCTGGAAAGATGCGTTCGCTAATTAAAATTTTTAACAAGTTACCCGCCAAGGCGAGATCATTGGTCACGGATGGTGAAATTCCGACGAGTCGTGTGCTGAGTTCGGCGCGAATCTTAGCGACCGTTTGCCATGCTGGCGTCTCGTTAGCGGCATGATAGCCGACCAAGGTGGCAGCATCAAATTGTTGTTCCGTATGAAAGCGTGGAATCCGCCATTGTCCGAGATAAAGATAGAGCATCTCGGCTTCAGCAGTGGCTCGTGGCAAGTTTGCTAAAGGAGCAGGTATTTTTTTAGGTAATGATGGCTGCGGTTTGAGCGCAGAAAAGTTCAAAGTACCGGCAATTGAGTGGTGGGCCTTAAGGCGATGCAAATTAATATTGGCTGAAAATAGCAACTGGGCGACCGAGAAATCGCGTTGTACCATGCCGGCCGCTTGCAACGCTTTGATGAGTTGGCGCGACTCAGGCAAAATATCGGCGAACAACGGATTCCCGATATCGACCAGTTGCCACAATAATTGGCGATAGATTTGGCGAATTCGCGGTTCAGAACCGATCAGCGATAACGGGGTTAAATTAATCGAAACTTCGGCTCGGCGCAAATAGAGTCGTAATGCGGAAATTCGGCGAAAAAAAGCAGCGCGGGAAAACCCGGTTTCAGTCAATAGATCTGAAAGCGTTGACGTGGGCGCCATCAAAGTTTTGACAAGTAGTTTCCCCGGCAGTGACCGCCGATATAAAAAGATGCGATAACGAACACGACTGATGGCAGGCGGTGCCGTCATATTGTTATCACCGCGGCGCAATAACGGCGGTGCAGCAGGATCAATTTCATGCAAATCAGCGGCTACCTTCTCCATGAGTCGGCGAAGTTGCCGATAACTTTCGCCGCGCGCCATTGAGGTAGTCACAATGTTAAGCTGGTGGTTGGGTGCGTCGCGTAAAGTGCCGTAAATCGCTAACCGGTCTCGTTCTTCGCGGTCTAGAAAAATTTCTTCAAACGCCATGGTGCCGCCTTCTTTTTCAAACTTTGCTATAGTATAGCAAATGGCGATTGTAAACTAGCTAAATAATGCCTGCTTGAGGCCACCCCTATTTTGAATCATTTTTGCCGCTCATTCAAAGTCCTCAAAGTAGCGACCACGTTGGCGTGATGGTTATTAGCAATATTTAACGCGTCCTTTTACCGGTTGCCACTGGCGTTTACTATGCAATCTTGGTATACTAAAAGTAAGCAAAAATCGGATCGACACCATATGCTCGGGGGCATCAAAAAAATTAACCCCAAGATATGGTGTTTTTCATTGACAGGCACCCCAATATTGAGTATTCTAAAAGACATAAGATAACAAGAAAGGATGATACCTATGCGTAACATCACACTGTTTACGCGCAATGGCTGTCCGCAATGCCGGATGACAAAGCGCTACCTCGATACCCATAACATTTCATTTACCGAACACAATATCAACGAAGAACCTGAATACATCGACTACTTGAAGAAAAAGGGATTCCAGCAGGTTCCCGTTCTCGAAGCAGATGGGCTTGATTCATTCTCCGGGTTCCGACCGGATGCCTTGAAGCAACTGGCTGTTTGATCAGCCAGTTTTTTTATCGCATCGAAACTAGCAAGGAAGATTAAATGCAGCGAAAGCAGGGATTAGCATGTCACTAAAAACCATTAGTCCGGATGAGGTTACTTATTACGCACTTAACAACGAGATTAACATTCCCGTTAACGACCAAATTCCGCTTAACAAAGATAAAGAAGCATTGCAGGCCTTTTTGACCGAAAATGTTGCACCCAATACCATGAAATTTGCTTCATTACAGGAGCGCTTAAAGTATCTGGTTGAACATCACTATTATGAAGCCGACTTTTTAAAGAAATATCAACCAGCCTTTTTGGAGAAGTTGAATCAGTTTCTCACTGCCCAGCATTTCCAATTTAAGTCGTTCATGGCTGCGTATAAATATTATGCTCAGTACGCGTTAAAAACCGATGACGGAACGCAATATCTTGAAGATTACAAAGATCGCGTTTTCGCTAATGCCCTTTTCTTTGCGGATGGTAACGAAGATTTGGCCGTTGACTTAGCCGATGAGATGATTCATCAGCGCTATCAGCCGGCTACCCCATCCTTCCTGAATGCAGGTCGGGCGCGGCGTGGTGAACTGGTCTCTTGTTTCCTGTTGCAAATCACCGATGACATGAATTCAATTGGCCGGGCAATCAACTCGGCTTTGGAACTTTCCCGTATCGGCGGCGGTGTCGGCTTGACACTGTCGAACCTGCGTGAAGCCGGTGCACCGATCAAGGGCATTGACGGTGCTGCCAGTGGTGTCTTGCCGGTCATGAAGTTGCTGGAAGATTCATTCTCCTACAGTAACCAGCTGGGTCAGCGCCAAGGTGCCGGGGTTGTTTATTTGAACGTCTTCCATCCGGATATCATCAGCTTCCTAGGCGCTAAGAAGGAAAATGCCGATGAAAAGTATCGGGTGAAAACGTTGAGCCTTGGTGTGATTGTGCCAGATAAATACTACGAACTCATCAAGGCTAACGCTGACATGTACCTCTTCTCCCCTTATTCAGTCGAACGCGCGTATGGCAAGCCATTTTCTTACGTGGATATCACGAAGGAATACGACAAGATGGTAGCCAATCCTGATATTAAGAAATACAAGATTAAAGCGCGCGACTTGGAAAACGAGATCTCCAAGTTGCAGCAAGAATCCGGCTATCCATACATCATTAATATCGATACAGCCAATCGTGCCAATCCGATCGAAGGTAAGATTATCATGAGCAACCTGTGTTCTGAGATTATGCAGGTTCAGGTTCCGTCTAAGCTCAATAATCGTCAGGAGTACGAGGTCTTAGGGACAGATGTTTCATGCAACCTGGGGAGTACGAATATTCCTAACCTGATGCACAGCCGTGATTTTGGTCATAGCGTCGAAGCCATGGTACGCGCGCTCACTTATGTCACGGATCACAGCAACATTGACGTTGTGCCGTCCGTGCAGCACGGCAATCACCTTGCTCACAGCATTGGTCTTGGTGCGATGGGCCTGCATACCTATTTTGCCAAGAACCACATGTATTATGGTTCACCGGAAAGCCTGGATTTCACTAACATCTACTTCCTACTGCTTAATTACTACACGCTCAAAGCTTCCAATAAGATCGCTAAGGAACGCGGCGAATCCTTCCACAACTTTGAAAATAGCAAGTACGCAGATGGCAGTTATTTTGACAAGTATCTCAATCAAACTTGGGCGCCGAAGTACGATAAAGTTCGCGACTTGTTCAAAAACATTCACATTCCAACGCAGGCTGATTGGCAGGCACTTAAAGAAGATGTGATGAAAAACGGTTTGTACCATCAAAACCGGATGGCAGTTGCACCTAATGGCTCAATTAGCTATATCAACGACACCAGCGCTTCATTGCAGCCAATTGTCAACCGGATTGAGGATCGTCAGGAAAAGAAAATCGGTACCATTTATTACCCGGCACCGGGACTGTCCAATGATACGATGCCTTACTATCAAAGCGCCTATGACATTGATATGCGTAAAGTGATCGATGTTTATGCCGCTGCGCAACAACATGTTGACCAAGGAATGGCGATGACGTTGTTTATGCGCAGTACCATCCCAGCCGGACTTTATCCGTGGAAAGATGGACGCACGAATAAAATGACTACCCGGGACTTGAACATCTTGCGGAATTACGCTCATTATAAGGGCATTAAGTCCATTTACTACATCCGGACTTATACCGATGACCAAGAAGAAATCGGCAGCAACGCTTGTGAAAGTTGCTCAATTTGATAATCTTTTAACAGGGGGATCTCCCCTGTTTTTACATAAGGAGCGAAGAAAATGGCAAAACAGTATATTGCGATTAACTGGAATGCAATTGAAGATGAAGTAGATAAAGCCACTTGGGAAAAATTAACCGAACAGTTTTGGCTCGACACCCGAATCCCCTTGTCCAACGATTTGGACGATTGGCGTTCATTGAGTCCGGATGAACAATGGGTCGTTGGCCACGTTTTCGGCGGGCTGACTTTACTGGATACCCTGCAAAGTCAAGACGGTATGGCAAGTTTACGCCAAAACATCCGGACCCAACAGGAAACCGCGGTGCTTAATAATATTCAGTTTATGGAAAGTGTCCATGCGAAGAGTTATTCATCAATTTTCTCGACGCTGAACACGCCTGCCGAGATCGATGAAATCTTTGACTGGACCAATCACAATGAGCATTTGCAGTACAAGGCCAACAAAATCAATGACATCTATCACAACGGCTCGGCACTACAAAAGAAAATTGCCAGTGTTTTCCTGGAAACGTTCCTGTTTTATTCAGGCTTCTTTACCCCGCTTTATTACCTGGGCAACAACAAGCTGACGAATGTGGCGGAAATTATCAAGCTGATTATTCGGGATGAAAGTGTTCACGGAACCTATATCGGCTATAAATTCCAGTTAGGCTTCAATGAATTGCCGGAAGCAGAGCAACAACAACTGCAGGATTGGATGTACGATCTGTTATACGACCTTTATGAAAACGAAGAAAAGTATACGAACGATCTCTACGCTAAAACCAAATGGACCGATGAAGTTTTGACTTTCCTGCGTTATAACGCCAATAAGGCCCTGATGAATCTGGGACAGGAAACCGCCTTTCCGGATACCGCCGATGACGTTAATCCGATTGTGATGAACGGTATTTCAACATCAACGGCTAACCATGATTTCTTCTCACAGGTCGGTAATGGTTACCGTCTCGGTCAGGTCGAAGCAATGGAAGACGATGATTATTCATTCTCGACTGAAGATAAAGGGCACAAGGATTAAAATGACCTTGCTCATGACAGCAAAACAGCCTTTGCAGACAATTAGTTATGTCTCAAAGGCTGTTTTTGTTTGCCTGAAATCGTGTAAATGCTGGCGCCAATTCTGATAAATGACGCGTAGAATGGTGACCGGCTTTTGCTTATAACCTGACCACGAGATTAGGGTTCGGTTTTATCAGACGCAATCTTTTCGTGGACAAGTTCCAAAAAGTGTTGCGCGATACGCGAAAGCTCCCGATCCCGTTTCCAGACCAACGCAACCGGATCGGCTAGTGCAGGCGCTAACGGACGAAAAGTTAAGGAGGTATTAGACGTTTGGGTAGCCAGATATTCCAGGCACAATGCCCGCCCCAAACCGACTGCTGTCATGCCTAATGCATCAGCAGTTAAGTCATAAGTTCCGACAATATAGGCTGGATCCAATCCCTGGCCAAGCCAATGTTCAAAACTATTGCGGATGTGCGTTGCTCGTGGCAGGATCAGTTCACTGTCACTGATATCATTTGGCGTAATTAACAGGTTATCAGTAAGGGGATCGTCGGTGTCCATCAAGATTCCCCACGCATCACGCATGGGTAACAACAACCGTTCATATTGCGTATGCTCTTTACCCGGACGCAGAATAAAGTCATACATGCCGGCTTCCAGGTTAGCTACCAGACTTTCATCTGATCCATACGTCACGTGGACATGTAAGCTGGGATACTGAAGCCGCAAAGATTGCGCTAACTGGAGCATGAGTTGTTTGCCGCTAGTTTCGCCTGCACCGATATAGAGATCACCGCCCAAGGCATGTTTGCCTTGTAAATTATTTTTGGTCCGTTCGGCAATGGCGGTCAATTCGCGTGCTCGATTTAGTAGATAGGTACCATCTTCGGTCAAGGTGACGCGGCGATTACCCCGAATGAGCAACTTGACGCCCAGCTCTTTTTCCAGATCCTTGAGCTGGCGCGATAGCCCTGGCTGAGATATACCTAATGTTCTGGCTGCAGCGGTAATACTGCCATGATCTGCAATTTCAATGAAGTTGCGCAACGTCTGCAGTTCCATGTTCTCCCCTACTTCCTATCAGTCCTAATTATCACAAGTGCTTTCCTATAACAATTATAGCCCATTAGCGGCACTTTGTATTCCCTTTCACACATCATCCTTTATCTTGGCCAGTGTTCGCTCACCTAATCCGCTTGACCGTGAAGATGATACTTTGATCCAAAAAAGCATCGGCTCAAGTGAGCCGATGCGGATGGTGCTACCAGATTTGAACGCGTTTTTCCGGCGGTAAGTACATGCCATCGCCTGGTTGAACATCAAAAGTTGTATACCAATCATCTAAATTGCGCGGTTGGATGTTGGCCCGTAATTCATGGGGTGCGTGGACATCGACTGCTAACAACATCTTGGCGCGCTCTAAACGAGACTTCGAACGCCAAATGCGCGCCCAATTGATGAAGAATGCGCGTAAATCAGCATCCTTTTCCCGTTTAGCCGTATCCAACGCCGCTGCTAATCCGCCGGCATCGGCAATATTTTCCGAAACCACTAATTTGCCGTTTACTTTGCCGGCTGCCGTTTCCAGACCGTCAAATTCGTCAATCATGGCTTGGGTCAATTCATGGAAGTGATCAAAATCGGCTTTTTGCCACCAGTTGGCCATGTTGCCGTACTCATCGAACTGGGCACCATTGTTGTCGAATCCATGAGAAATTTCGTGCGCAATGACCGCGCCAATCCCGCCAAGATTTTCCGAAGCGGTTTGCTTTAAGGAATAAAATGGTGCCTGTAGAATGGCGGCTGGGAAAGTAATGTCGTTTTTGGACGGATCATAGCTGGCATTCACCAAGTGTCCGGGCATGTTCCATACCGTGCGATCAACGGGTTTCGTCAGTTTATCAAAGTTATACTGTACTTGCACCTTGCGCATGGCAAATAAGTTTTCTAGCAATGAGCGATTGGGATCAACATGGAGCAGATCGTAAATGGCTTCAGGATGATCCGGATACCCCATTTTTAATACCATCTTATTTAACTTAAGAATGGCTTTGTCTTTCGTTGGCTGAGATAGCCAGTCAGAGTTAGCTAAGCGCTGTTTGTAAGTTGCAATCATCTTTTCAACTAGCTGGGTGACATCGGCTTTTGCTTTTTCCCCAAAGTAGGTCCGCCCATAATAAATGCCAATTGGTTCGCTGAAGTACCGGTTGGCGACCCGATAAGCATGCTTAAGCTGATCAGGCGATTTCGGTGCACCAGATAATGCGCGGTTATATGTACCGCTCAATTGCCGCAATGGTTCGCTCAAGAAGCCGGCCACGTCACCTAGCGTCATGACATAAAGCCAGTCGCGATAAAGCTTGAAGTTGGCTTCATTAAATAACTGGTCAAATTCATTCAAAAAGCGCGGATCCGCAACAACAATTGTTTCCGGCACATTCTTGAAAATCGTCTTTAAGAGGTTTTCAAAATTAAACGGCTTGAGCTTCTCAATGACCGTGCTAGTTGGCGTTGGGTTATAGGCCTTAGGATAATCGGCCCATTCTTCAGAACTCTTGACGTGCTTGGCAATTTCGGCATCAAACGCCAACGCGCCTTCCAAAGTGGCCTTTTGTGCGGCTTCGTCCAAATCAGTGTACGCCAACAGTTGCTGCATCATGTCTTTGAAAATGCCAAGCAATTGCGCGCCATTTTGATTGTCCTTAGCGTAATAAGACGTATCCGGCAAAATCGTTTTTGGCCCCATCAGATTAATCACATTTTTGCTGGTATCTTTCATGTCGGCATCAACAAAAAAGTTGAATGGCGGATCGATTAAATGCTCCTGAAGCAAATTAGCAGCGCGTTGGTTGTAATCCGCCAGGTCTTTAATGCCCTTCACCAGGTTTAAGCGCGGTTCAGCCGGGGCAAATCCGGCAGCGTCCCGCGTTTTAAAGTCCTTAGCCTGTTGATACAGCGTTACTGCCTGGGCAAAATACTTGTCAGGTGCCTGCTTTTTGCCATCTGAAACCGCGGCAAAGTCAGCCATCATCTTCTCCTCGACTTCATCGGCAAGATCCTGAAACCCGCCGGTACTACTTTTGTCGTCAGGAATAACCGCTTGTTTCATCCAAGCACCGTTCACTGCTTGATATAAATCGTCTTGATAGCGTACTTCACTTGTCATTAAAAAGCTCCTTTCACCATGAAACGTTATGTCATAATCTTAACGCACTTCTCATTTTCTTGCACGACTGATTCACGTTTCAGTGCAATAGGACGCAATAAATTCTAATTTGGCCTTAGGTTTTTCTCTTTTAATGAAAGCGTGCCGAGTATTAAAGTCGGCGGGACAAAATTGGATCGCACAGCGAGTTAGATTGGCAAAATAGATTGTTGTCAATCGAAATCGCTTTCTTTTTGGCGCATAACTCGTTAAAATAGGCCATGTACTAAGTCAACGATCGACTAATCGTGTCAGTCGTTACTGGATAACGCGTTTGCTGGCACCTGCTGAAGCTGTCAGCCGATGCTCATAGGAGGATGTGCAAGGATGTATTATGTCATTATGAAGTCTCACGATATTCGTGAAAACTTGGCGACTGAGCAATATCTGATGAATGCCAAGCAGTTTGATGAACCACTGCTGCTTTTTTATTATGAAAAGCCAAGCGTGATTGTCGGCCGTAACCAGAACACGCTGGAAGAGTTGAATCAAAAGTATGTTGAAGATCACAATATCGTTGTGACACGTCGGCTTTCCGGCGGCGGCGCAGTGTATCACGATTTGGGTAATTTATGTTTTTCATTTGTGGTCGATAGTAACTCCGAAGAATTTGGTGATTTCAAGTCCTTCACGCAGCCGATTGTTGATGCGATTCACACGCTGGGTGCGACAAGTGCCGAAGTTTCAGGTCGCAATGACATGCTGGTTGACGGGAAGAAGTTTTCCGGCAGCGCAATGTATACCCGCAACGGTAAGACATTTTCGCATGGCACTTTGATGCTGGATGTCGATATGAGCGTCATCCCTAATGTGCTCAACGTTCCTGAAGATAAAATCAAGAGTAAAGGAATTAAATCCGTTAAGAGTCGGGTTACAAACTTGCGGCCTTATCTGGATAAAAAATATCAGAATCTGACGGTGCCGGAATTCCGGGATATTTTATTGACCCGTCTGTTCGGTGTTGACGATGTGGCCGCCATTAAAGATAAGGAATACCATGTGACGCCAGAAGATGAAGTTGAGATTAAAAAGATTTATGACGATGTTTATAATAACTGGGATTGGGTTTACGGTCATAGCCCAGAGTTCACCACTAAGAAACGTAAGCACTTTGATTATGGGACGATCGATGCGCGGTTTGACGTGAAAGATGGCAAAATTGCCAACGTTAAATTTTACGGTGATTTCTTCGGCCCACAGGATGTTAGTGATGTTGCGGCAGCTTTAAAAGACAAACCGTACACATCTGAAGCGGTTAAGAAAACTTTAGATGCAATTGATACAAACGCTTATTTCACCAACATCCCTAAAGAAGACGTCATTAATTTATTAGTTCCTTAAGCACATTCAGACTTATTTTTCTATAAAAAGGGGCAGCCATTTGTCGGCTGCCCCTTTTTGATCATTCTTGCAAACAATCAATTATATTTAACCTGGCTAATTGCATATGCCTGGATTCGTTTGGCTCCCCGCCCAGTTTCAACGGTAATGACACCGCGTTCGTTATAAGGCTTAACGGTTGCAGCCTCGATATCAACGACGCGACCCTTTAAGCGATGGCGATCAATTGTGTTAATTGCCACCTCCTGTTGCGTGTGCAAAGCATCTTGAAGCAAGTTGGTAATTTCTTCTGGGCGTTGTGCCATAAGAATTCCTCCTTCATCTTAATGGTTAGCATGCGTCCATCCAGCTAACAGCATGGATCAAGGAAAGTTGCGCTGCGAATTTCCTTGAAACTGGCTCTTGCTGACAGACGTATTCGGTTGGGGATACTGTCGCAATCTGATTTGCAATCGGCGTCACTTAAAACGCGCGATTGAAAACGATTACGATTCCAGTATAACGATTCTGCGGCAAAATTTCAGTAGCCGCGGCTAAGATCAACTTGGTGACTGGCTAACTGACCGCTTGCTATCAAGGATTGGAGGTTATCATTAAAAATTTTAAAAACCTGATCACGCAGATGTGGCACGGTGCCGGAAATGTGCGGCGTCAATAAAACATTGTCCATGTCCCAAAGTGGCGAATCTTGTGGTAACGGTTCAGGATCAACGACATCCAAGGCTGCGGCTCGTAACTGCTGGGTCTGAAGTGCCTGAACCAACGCCGGTGTATCGACCGAAGCACCGCGGCCAATATTGATAAACAACGGCTGATTTTGAAGCCCGGAAAAGAATTCTGAATTATAAAAATGCTTGGTGGCAGAAGTTAATGGCAATGCATTAATAAGGATATCGGCGTTTTGAGCGGCTGTGTGTGCGTTAGCGTCTGTAACGACTTCCTCAAACCCGGCAGCAGGACGGCCGTGTGCACTCACGCCAAGCGTATGCAGACCCAGTGCATGTAATTTTGTCGCAATCGTTGAGCCGATATGGCCAGTGCCAAAAATGACCGCGGTTTGGCCTTTTAACAACGTCATTGGCGGCCGTTGCTGACGGAAAGTCCACATCTGGCGACCGGCGCGAACCGGTGGTAGAATGCCGCGGCTGATCGTAAATAACACGCCAAGGACATATTCAGCAATCGGTTCGGCATGAATACCACTCGTGTTTGCCAATAATACCTGATGTTTAGCAAAGTCAGCCAGCGGTAGATAATCGACTCCGGCAGAAATAGCCTGAACAAAGCGCAGGTGATCGAAATTCACTTGCGCAGATTGATCGTGCCATCCATAAACAACGTCAATTTGCTGGGCGGTTGCTTGATCTAACTGATTGTCGTCAATCACCACGTGCCCTGCTTTTTCTAAGACTTGTCGTTGCTCAGGTTTGAGATTAAAACTATTTAAAATTTTCAAGGTGTGCCTCCTTACTTGTTATGATGCCAGTTAGGCTTGCCCCAGTATTGGAAAAGATCGGTTCGAATGGTGCCATTGTACAACTTTCGCCGTTTGGTTGCTTGACTGCCATATGCTTTTTCAAATCCCATATCACTGGTCAAAATGTACTTGCTCCAAGTCGTCAACGGCGCAAAGGCTTGGCCCATTTCCTTGTAAAGTTGGCGCACCATGGCCTGATCGCTAAGCCGCTTCCCATAAGGCGGGTTGGCAACAATGACCCCGTTTTCCTTGGTGGTGCTAAAATCCTTGACGGCTAATTGCTTAAAGCGAATGCTATGCAGTAAGCCCGCTTGTTGCGCATTCAGCTTAGCCATATCAATCATATCGCCATTAATGTCACTAGCCTGAATATCCAGCTCACGGTCAAAATCGGCGGCGTCCATCGCCTGATCCTTGGTTGTTTGCAAGACGGATTGATCAAAAAAGCCGAAATCTTCAAACGCAAAGTGTCGTTGTAATCCCGGTGCCAGATGATGGCCAATCAAAGCGGCTTCAATTGCAATCGTGCCAGATCCGGTCGTGGGATCGACAAACGGCATATCAGGATGCCAGTTCGTCAATAAGACAAGCGCTGCAGCAAAGTTTTCCTTCAGTGGCGCCTCGCCTTTTGCAATCCGGTAACCACGTTTGAACAAACTAGGTCCGGTTGTATCTAGCGTCAGGGTTGCAACGTCTTTTAGAATGGAGACTTCCAGTGGATAAGTAGCGCCGGTTTCCGGCAATCGCGTGGTTCGATGATAGACTGCGGACATCTTTTCGACAATTGCCTTTTTGGTGATGGCTTGAACATCGGGCTCAGAATGCAGTTGGGAACGAACAGCCCGCCCTGCAACTGGGAACGCAGCGTCTAACGGCAAAAAGTTATCCCACGGTAATGCCTTAACGCCTTCAAATAAATCGTCGAAGGTGCGCGCTTTAAACTGACCGATGACAATTTTGATCCGATCAGCGCTGCGCAACCAGACATTGGTCAACGCAATCGTTTGGTCATTACCCTCAAAATAGACTTTGCCATTTTCGGTGCGGGTTTGAATACCCAATGCCTTCAGTTCTTTCGTGGTAACCGACTCAAGGCCAGCCGCCATTGTTGCGACAAGTTGATAGTTCATAGCATGAGTTCCTTTCAAAATTGTGAGACGAGATTAGTCATTCAAGGTTAGTTTAACTTTTTATGTACGTTATGGCGATTGTTGAGGGGCATAACTTTATCGTTGCGGTTAAGGTTGAGGTTGAGTTTGGATGGTGGTTTAGGCGTGGATGGTCAGAAAGTGTTCGGGCTTTGGCTAATGGAAGTGACTGTTGGCCGATGCTGCTCATAAACGCGCTCACAGGCCCAGAAACCTGCACATAAGGACTTTGACCCCTAAATGGCCAAAGAAAGTTTAGACATTGGTCAGTGAAATAGAAGTTGGCCGATGCTGCTCATAAACGCGCTCCTCAGCGCAGAAGTCTGCGTGTAAGGACCTTGAGACTAAATGGCCAAAGACCAGCCATTTAGTCTCAAGGCCACTTACACTCCGACTTCTAACCGCGCTGGCTCGCGCTCTCAAAAAAACAGCCCGGGTTTCCCCGGGCTGTGCCTGCATGTAGATCCCTATAAGCCATGTTTTGTTCCAGAACCTGTTCAGGCGCGGGTTCCTTCAGTCATCATCTATCTCAGCGTTGCCGCTGTATTGCCGTCGCTTCAGTTTGCTTGGCAAAACGCCCCTACCAAAAGTTTGGGTTACTCGCTCGCGGGGTTTACCCGTTCCACCGTTCAGGTTTCCCTGAACGTTTCGTCACTGTGGCACTTTTCAGACCTACTGACGCATAACCGAAGTCTTAGCGTGGTTGGCCGCCGTAACCGTTCTCACGGTCCCTAAGCTTATTGGGCTTAGCACGAACACTACAAGCATCGCAGCTTGTGCGGGCATGGACTTTCCTCAGCCTGCAGATGCAGACCGCGATCACTCAGGATCTACATGTGATCATTAATACTGGTCAACGTCGGAATGGTTGCTGTCGTCGCGGTTATCAACACTGCCGCTATCTGACAGTTTTGAACCGAAAACATGCCGTTCCAAATTACTCAGACGTTTAAGAATATCATAATTTGTTGCCGCAGCATTGGTTTGCGGTGTTTGTGCGCTGACATTCTTGGAAACACTCAGCTGTTTGGTCAGCTCATCGACCCGGCTAAACAGCTTTGCATTTTCTTCTTTCAACCGATCAATTTCATTGGTGAAAGCTTCATAGTCACGAATGATGCCGTCTAAGAATTCATCGACTTCATCCGGATCATAGCCACGAACCTTGTTTTTGAACTTCTTGTCCAAAATATCTTTAGGCCCGTACTGGATACTAAATTTTGTTTCTTTGTTACTATCCATTCCGACACACCTCATTGTTTTCATGGAACCAGACTACTAATTAGCTTACCATATCTCAATCATTTTGAAAATGCTCATTTTCAGCTTCGGCCAATTCTTCGGATGTTTCTTGTAAATCATCCATCGTAATCAGTGTTACCGGATAATCACGTCGATTAGCCATGTCTTCGGCGGCACGGTAATCCCACTGCGGTTTTCCGGGAAATTCCGGATCATAGACAATCACCGCCGCATCTGTGTGTGCCGTCATAAACCGCGTATAACCTTGAAGTTGGGCGGGCTTTTGATAAGGTGCTTGTGAGACTGCATCAGAGAAATCAACTTGCTGGCGTAACGCAGCCAGTTGGGCCTTATTGTTGTCATTCCACTGACTACCAAAATCGGTAAATGGCAACATCATCGCAATTTTAAACCCAGGATAGAGCGGTTTAAGTGTTAAGGCAACTTCGACTGACCACTGTTCAACCCCCAGTTGACCGCCTGTAATCAGCCAATTGAGCCCTTCGTCAAGAAACTGGGTCAGTGTGTTTTTTAATGAAGTTTTAAGGACTTTCAGTTTTGGATCCTGAGCCCCAAAAACATTGAGCTCATAGGCACGGTAACCAGTTATCCATAACCTTTTTCCTGCCATGATTTCCCTCCAATCATTAGGCCAACGCGCTTGATATTGGTATAATAGCGCCAGGAGTGTGATCGCATGACCATTCGTTATCCCAATGGTAATCCATACAAAGACGGGACGCAATTTTCACCAGACGCAGTGTCGCGCCCTACCATTTATGGCGGACGCGGGATGACTTTAGAAGAAGAACTTAACCTCAGCAATCAGTATTATCGTAGTATCGACAAGGCCGTTGTCTATAAGAAGCCGACGCCAGTGCAGATTGTGAAGGTTGACTATCCTCGCCGAAGTCAGGCAGTTATCCGTGAAGCCTATTTTAAGACGCCTTCCACAACTGATTATAATGGTGTGTATCGCGGGTATTATCTTGACTTTGAAGCCAAAGAAACCAAAAATAAGACCAGTTTTCCGTTAAAAAATTTCCACCAACATCAGATTGATCATTTTCGGCGTTGCTTAAAACAAAACGGTATCTGTTTTGTTGTGATTCGGTTTGCAACGATTAGGCGGCTGTTTGTTTTCCCGGCAGGACGGCTCATTACCTGCTGGGATCAGCAAAGCGTAGGCGGTCGTAAATCGATTCCTCTAACCAAGATCATTCAACACGGATTTGAACTTCATCCGCAATTGCAGCCAGTTGTCCCATTCCTTGATGGCGTTGACTGGCTGATAGAAACGAAAGTAGGTAATGTACGTGGCTAATAACCAAAACATGTCGCGAATGGCACGACGCCGCGAAGATAAACAGTCAAAAAGCCCTAAACCCCCCAAGAAATTATGGCGGCGGATTTTAAAATGGACCTTGCTCGGTTTGCTTCTCATTTTCATTGCTGGTGTCGGGTTATTCTCCTGGTATGCAAAAGATGCACCTGAAGTCACCCAAGCAAAACTCGAATCTGGCGGATCCAGTACGATTTATGATCGTAGCGGTAATGAGATTACAACGCTTGGGCTGGAAAATCGCGACTATGTCAAAGCTTCGGAGATTCCGCAACAACTTAAAGATGCGGTTGTTTCAATTGAAGATCGCCGCTTTTACGATGAGAAATTGGGCATTGATCCTGTCCGTATTCTCGGTGCTGCTTTTAACAACATGACCGGAACCGGTGACGGCTTGCAAGGTGGCTCGACGTTGACACAACAGCTCATTAAACTATCTGTTTTCAGCACAAAATCGTCTGATCAAACATTACGCCGAAAAGCTCAGGAAGCCTGGCTAGCCATGCAGGTTCAACAAAAGTACAGTAAAGATCAGATTCTTGAATATTATATTAATAAAGTGTTCATGAATTATGGTCAGTACGGGATGAGCACTGGGGCTAAGTTTTATTTTAATAAATCGCTCAAAGATCTGAGTCTTGCACAAACGGCTTTCATCGCCGGCCTGCCGCAAAGTCCGGCTGGCTACGACCCTTATGAGTACCCGCAAAAAGCGACTCAGCGGCGTAATGCAGTCATTGATGCCATGTTACGCGATAAGAAAATTACGGCTGCTGCCGCCAAGCAAGCTAAAGCCACACCGATTACTGATGGTTTACAGCCAAAACAACAACAGACAAACACAACCACCAATGATAAAGTGATTGATTCTTACTTGACGCAGGTGATTGCAGAAGTTAAGAAGAAAACCGGCTTGAATCCTTACACGGACAATTTGGATATTTACACCAATATTGACATGAGTGCCCAAAAACGGCTCTACGATATCGTCAATACCGATGATTATGTCAGTTTCCCGGATGATGCCTTTCAGACCGGCGTCACGATGACAGATCCGGATAACGGACAGGTCTTAGCGCAAATTGGCGGCCGTAAAACCGGCGATGTGCGGTTAGCATACAACCGGGCAGCGCAAAATACCCGTAGTAATGGATCGACAATGAAGCCGCTCATGGATTATGGTCCTGCTATTGAATATCTTAACTATTCGACTTATGAACAAATGACGGATGAACCATACAAGTATCCTGGGACCACGATTTCGTTATATGACTGGGACAAGAAGTATCAAGGTCGGATTTCCATGCGGACGGCGCTTGAGCAGTCCCGCAACATTCCAGCCGTCAAAACCTTGAGTGCAGTCGGTATGACGAATGCCGTGAAGTTCTTAAAGGGACTGGGTATCGACTTACCTGCCTCAGAACAATATCTTTCCAGTGCGATCGGGGCATCGGTCAACACGGTTGAAGAAGCCGGAGCGTATGGGGCCTTTGCCAATGGCGGCACTTATTACAAGCCTTATTACGTCAATAAAGTCGTTAGCGCCGATGGCAACACCCAAACATTTAACAGTCAAGGAACCCGGGCGATGAAGTCCAGTACCGCTTATATGATCACGGATATGCTAAAAGGCGTGTTGACAAAAGGAACAGGAACATCGGCGGCTATTTCCGGCCTTTACCAAGCTGGTAAGACTGGGACGACCGATTATAGCGATGAAGAGCTCAAGCAGAATCCGGCCCTAAACGCTACAGGCATTGCCAAGGACGCATGGTTTACGGGCTATACCCGCAATCGGGTCATTTCAGTCTGGACCGGTTATGATAAGCCGACTTCTCATGGGATCAGTTATGCTGAGCAAACCGTTTCCCAGAAGATCTATAAGGCACTGATGAGTTATACCTCCCAGAACCTTGATAATAAGGATTGGACAAAGCCGGATACAGTTGAGTCGTACAATATTCTAAAAGGCAGCAATCCCGGCACAGCGATTACGAGTGGCTCAGCCAACACCACGAAGGAGTTGTACGTTCGTGGTCATGGACCAAGCAGTCATAAAGCAGTGGCTGAATCATCATCTTCTTCCAGTGCCAGCTCTGAATCCAGTTCCTCAAAAGAATCCAGCTCAGAAAGTTCAAATGCTGTTTCCGCCAGCATCGCGTCACATGCGACATCTTCCAGTGTTTCTTCTACTGCGCCTAGTTCCGCAGCACCTTCAAAAGAAGAAACAAGTTCCAGCAGTGAGCCTGTCTCATCTGCTGGTGGTCCTGGTGGTAATCAATAAGATTTATTCACGTGATTTGACCATCAAGAGTTTTCCCTGATGAGGATTGCCGGACATCATTAAAAAAGCACCGCTACCGATTTGAGATGGTCAGTAGCGGTGCTTTTTATATGTGAAACTAAGCTTGCTGTTCTAGATGAACCACGGCCACATGGTGCTGTGCCAATAACGTTTCGCCATACGGATCATTGCGATAGTCATGCGCATACACAACACGCTTAATGCCAGCCTGGATCAAGGCCTTTGTACAATTCAGACATGGGAAAAAGTTAACGTAGACGGTTGCGCCATGGGTACTGACCCCATTAGCCGCACATTGAATGATGGCATTCATTTCGGCATGTATGGTCCGAATGCAGTGACCATCACGCATTAAATGACCGGCCTCATCACAATGCGGATCACCACTAATCGCGCCGTTATAACCGGTCGCAATGATCCGATGTTCCTGAACCAAAACTGCCCCCACCGTTGCGCGCTCACAAGTTGAACGTTCTGAAACCTTTTTGGCGAGTTCAAGAAAATAATGATCCCAGCTTTCACGGTGAACCGTACGCTTGGATGGCATAATGGCATCTGTCAATGTTCTTCCCCCTTTAATGGCGCGTAATGGGTAGCCAGAAACGTCCATTCCGGTCCGGATGGTGGCTGTGGGTCTCGCGCGCGTAAATGTTCACGGCCGAATCGAATCAAACTGCGGTGAAGTTTGATCCAGGTCGATTTTGGCATCAAAGTTTCAAGTCGGCTTTGGATTTGAACCGGTGTTGCTTTAGGTGAAACCAGGCCCAATCCTTTCACAATGCGACTAACATGAGTATCAACTGCCACGCCCGGTATGCCAAAAGCATCGCTGAGGACCACAGTGGCGGTTTTTTTACCAACTCCTGGTAATTTGACCAAGTCAGCTGCATTGGCTGGCACCTGACCGTCATATTTTTCAACTAAAATAGCACTCAACGCTTTTAAATGCGCCGCTTTAGTTCGATATAAACCAAGACGACTGATTTTTTTGGCAATATCGGTGACTGAAGCAGCAGCCATTGCCGCGGGCGTTGGATACGCGGCAAATAGTTCGGGCGTAACCGCATTAACGGCTACATCCGTTGTTTGCGCCGAAAGCATCACTGCCACTAGAATCTGAAAAGGATTTTGCGCGTGTAATGTCGGCTGTGGGTCAGGATACAACGCCATAATTTGCTCGAACAATTGTCGGGCTTCTGAATCAGTCACACAGGTTCCCCCTTTTAAAATCGGTTTGATTATGATTCCGGTACTGCCTAATAGTTAAAGTTCTTGATGACGCTTGAGCTCGGCTTGAACCTGTTGCGCGGTTTTAAGATGCCGTCGTTCCCAATTCAGCAAAATGCGATCCATGTACTTCAGTGAATACGCGGCATTCAAAACGGCTTCACGTAGCGCCAATAAGATTACTTCTGGCAAGTAGTGATCCGTCGTTAACCAGTCGCGAATCGTTTCCTGTTCAATTGGTGAAAGTGGTCGGCCAAATTCAATTTCAATTTGATTAAAGACATTCGTTTGCGCATCGGCATTTGGTTGGGACATTACGCTGCTATGGCTTTTTTGGTTTGTCGGTATCTTCGCCAGCAACGGCGTGAGATCATAGTGGTCGCGCATTTTACCCTGACCATCCGGAATGCTTTCAAGAACAATCGCCTGTTTTTGAATCAACGTTTCAATTGCTGTATAGATTGCATTGGGTGCGACGTTCATGCGCGCTGCCAATGCCTTAAGATCAGGGGCTTGATGATGCTTGGATTGCCACTGATCAATGAACAGATACGTTATAAACTCGGTTTGGGTCAGTCCTAACGTAGGATAGTCATCAAACAGCAGATTAGAAACATTAAACTGTCCCGCTTCGATGTACCGTTTTAAATCAGTCATGATAGGAATCCTCCAAAAAAAGCCGGCGCGTTGGCGTCCGACTTTTGGTTGCCATTACGGCTTTAGGCGATTGATCATTCGTGGGAATGGGATGGCTTCGCGTAAATGATCCAACTTGCAAATCCAGGTAATGGCGCGTTCAAGGCCCAAACCAAATCCGGAATGCGGTACTGAACCGTACTTGCGTAAATCCAGATACCATTCGTATTCATCTAAATCAAGGCCGGCCTTTTCAATGGCAGCTTTGAGCTTGTCATAATCGGTTTCACGTTCCGAACCGCCGATGATTTCGCCGTAACCTTCTGGTGCTAGCATATCGGCGCAGACATATTGCTGCTCATCTTCCGGGTCCGTTAACATGTAGAACGGTTTGATGGCTTTAGGATAATTCAACACAAAGACAGGCTGATCAAATTGATCTGACAGATACGTTTCTTCCGGCGAGCCAAAATCATCACCGTATTTGACGTCCATCCCTGCTGCCTGCAACATTTCGATTGCCTTTTTGTAGCTGATGCGTGGATATGGCAGCTTCGTATACTTTTTGAGTACTTCCGGATCGCGGCCTAGCAAATGTAACGGATAGGCGCAGTTATCCAATACCGCCTGCACCATATAGGCAACATAACGCTCTTGAACTTTTAAACTCTCTTCTTGATGGCAAAACGCCATTTCCGGTTCGATCATCCAAAACTCGGTCAAATGCCGGCGGGTCTTACTTTTTTCTGCCCGAAATACCGGTCCGCACGTGAAGACTTTACCATAGGCCATTGCCCCTGCTTCAGCATACAACTGACCGGATTGGCTAAGATAAGCTTTCTTGTCAAAATAGTCAGTTTCAAAAAGTTCGGTTGTGCCTTCAGGTGCCGAATCAGTCAAGATCGGCGGGTCCATTTTGATAAAGCCTTCATTGTTAAAGAATTCAAACGTGGCGCGAATCATTTCGTTACGAATTTGTTGAATCGCAAATTGGCGCTTTGATCGTAACCAAAGATGGCGGTGATCGAGCAGGAACTCAATGCCATGCTCTTTAGGCGTAATCGGATAGTCGTGTGAATCCCCGACAAGCTCAATGTTGCGGACTTCGATTTCGTAGCCAAAATGACTGCGGCTATCTTGGTGAATGACGCCGGTGATCCACATGCTGGACTCTTGACGTAATTCCTTTGCCAGCTGAAAGACCTCATCTGGCACGTCGGCTTTAGAAACAACGCCTTGAAAATACGCGGAACCATCGCGTAACTGTAGAAAGGCAATCTTTCCGGAGCTGCGTTTATCGGTTAACCACGCCCCAATTGTTACTTCTTCGTTCACATGTTCTTTTGCATCAATAATGCGAATCTTTTCCGTCATGCGTTAACTCCCCACTTCAATAATTATTTACCAACAAACTCCCGGATACGCCGGGCGGCCTCTTTCAGACTGGCCAAATCTTTACAATAACTAATCCGCGCATGATCCGGCATGCCAAACGCCCGTCCAGGAACAATGGCAACCCCGGTTTCGGTCAACAGTGCACTGATAAAATCATCAACCGTACCATAATGACTCAATTGAGCGGCACGCTTAATATTCGGGAAAAGATAGAAGGCGCCTTGCGGTTTATCTCCCATATCGAAACCGGGAATATCTGCCAGAAGATCATAGAAAAGATTCAGCCGTTCTTCAAAAGCACGGCGCATCTTTTCAACAACCTGCTGATCGCCAGTTAAAGCTGCCACCGCGGCGTATTCGGAAACTGCTGCCGGATTAGAGGTCGTGTGGCTAATAAAGGTCGCCATGGCCTGAATCAGCTTTTCCGGACCGGCCGCATAACCAATCCGCCAACCCGTCATCGCATATGACTTGGAGACGCCGGAAATTAAAACAGTATTCGCTGCGATATCGGGATCGATACTAATCATTGAGGTGTAAGTCGTACCGTTATAAATCAGATCTCGGTAAATATCGTCAGTCACTACCAAAATATGATGCTTCAGCGCCCAATTGCCAATTAAGGTCAGTTCCGTGCGATCATAGACAACGCCACTTGGGTTTTGTGGCGAATTGATAATCAATGCCCGGGTTTTATCGGTCCGAGCCGCCTCAAGATCATCGACACTGACTTTATGTCCGACTGCCGGCATGACCAGATGTGGCACGCCGCTCGCCAATTTAATCTGTTCCTCGTAGGAAACCCAGTATGGAACAGGAATCAGCACCTCATCGCCTGGGTTTAAGAAAACCTGAAATAAGGCATACAAAGCAAACTTAGCGCCGGTGGTTGCAACGATTTGACGATGATCATAACGAATACCGTCTTGGGCAAATATCCGGTCACTAATCGCCTGCTTTAATTCCGGAATACCGGTTGCTGCCGTATAGAAACTGGCATTACCAGCCTGAATCGCCGCAATAGCTGCGTCATCAATCGCCTTAGGGGTTGAAAAATCTGGTTGGCCAATAGACAAATCAATGACGTCGGCACCTTTTGCCTTTAAGTCTTTCGTCTGATTACTTAAGGCCAATGTCGCTGACGGTGCGACGTTGAGGATTCTTTTTGCTAAATGCACGACTGCGCCTCCTACAGCTTCGGCACCATTGCGGCTACCGAATCATTTTTAATTATAAATTTTTGATCGCGTTCAATTGTTCGCCGCTGCGAAAACTGTACGTCACGTAGTTCAGTTTACCAGACTTTGACAGATAGCCAATATCCCAGACAAATTCCGATCCTCTTTTACCCAGTGATGCATTCAGAATTTTCTTGGGAGCGCTGGTTTGGGTCACCTGTTGAATGGCTTTTTGCCGGGTAATACCGGACTTTTGGTTTAAAATCGTTACCTTGCCTGTCTTTTTCTGAATCACGACGTAAACCGACTGATTCTTCTTGGTTTGACCGGCAACGGTGAGATAACTCTTATCACGGTTGTACCACCAGAAGCCGTTCACGTTTTTTAAATCAGCCCGATTGGTAGCAATTTTTTCCGCTTGGTCGCGCAATTGTTGGTAAGGTGACAGACTCTTGGCATAAATTCCGATGGCAGCGATGATGAGAACAATCAGGCCACCGATAAATAAGAATTTGGCCCAGTCGAAACGACGGTGATGACGCATCGGTGCTCCCCTCCTTTTGTTGGGTATGGTTGGTTGAGAATTAGGTGATGATAAGCCAATGCTGTTCGTGAACGCGCTCACAGGCCTAGAAACCTGCGCATAGGGGTCTTGATTCCAAATGGCCAAAGTGTGGTAAACTCGGGCAACTTTTTGGTGTGTTGACCGATACCTTTCGTAAACGCGCTCATAGGCCCAGAAACCTGCACATAAGGACCTTGATTCCAAATGGCCAAAACCCGGCCATTTGGAATCAAGGCCACTTATGTTCCGGTTTCTAAACGGGCCTGTTCGCGCTCTTGCTTCTTAACCACATTCTAATGTACCCCGGAATATCGGTGAGTGGCAATGTCATTGGTTTAATATTTGGTAAGGATTTTTGCATTTTCTTACCATACGCGGTGGTGATGAAGCGTGGATCGAGGATGATGAAGGCGCCGCGGTCGGTTTCGGTGCGGATGAGGCGGCCGAAGCTTTGACGCAGCCGCAAGATCGCACGCGGTAGGGCATCTTCTGTGAACGGATCGCCGCCGCTTAATTGAATCTGACGGTATCGGGCTTTGGTGATCGGCGCTTCAGGCGCATCAAAGGGCAACCGCGTTAAAATGACGATTTCAAGCAGTCGATCGGGATAATCAATGCCTTCAAAAAAGCTTGCTGCCCCTAAGAGTAAACTTTGCTCGCCAACTGCAAACCGTTTGGCAATTTTTTCCGCTGAACCGGTGACACCTTGAGCCAATAGCTCTTTGTGCCCGGCAATTGGTCGATGGATCAAACGTTGGTAGACGGCCTCAATGACGGATAAAGAATTAAATAAGACAATCGTTTGATATTGATTATCCGCCAGTTGTTCAATGGCCATCGCTAAATAATCAGCGTAGGCATCATCCGAGACGTCCGCGGCATGAGGAGCATCTGTTGCCACTAAAACCTTGGCCTGATCGCGATAATGAAATGGACTGCGGAGTTTTAAGAAGCTGGATTCCGGTAATTCGTGATAGCCTAATTGGGCAGTTAGAAAATCAAATGAACGCTCAGCCGTCAAGGTGGCACCGACGAATACTGGCGCTTCAAAATGATGAATCAGTTGCTGAACGGCAGATCCGACTTGGAAAACATCCCAACTTAATTCCAGACTCGCCACATCGGTAATCTGGCGTAAATTAACGGACATAATCACCGCCTGCCCGGCAATTAAATCCGGCAACCGGCTTAGTAACTCTTGAAGAAGCTGACGATGATCTGCCAAGGCGATTCGCAGCGCTGCTAACGCTTGAAACTGCTGCCCATCGCTTTTTAAGAAGAAATGCGGTCGGCGGTTAAAATCAGCGGTTAATTTGTCAGTTGTGACCGTCAGCCTCCCAAGAACTTTAATGAGCGATTTGATGGTGGCCGTTTGTGTCTGTTCGAGCCACTTGGCCGCTGCTGAATCCAAACTTAAGTTCACAAAACCTGAAGCTGCAGTTGTTTTGCCAAAGAAGAAGTGGCGATGGATCTGACGCTGCAAGGTATTCACAGCCGTCTCGGCAGTGGCTGCCTGTTGATTCAGTTGCTGTAACACCGTTAGCATGGCAGGTTCACTTTGATAAATCGCTGTCAATGAATGCCGTTCGTCTGGTTCACTCAATTGCCATACACGATGCAACTGATGATTTAAGTGGTCAAGCGCCACCCGCCGTGCAAACGCGGCAGCAGTATTGTCGGCAAAGTGCTGCGCCTCATCGACTACTAGAAATGGCCGTTTAAATGGTAACGTGTCTGCATGCCGTGAAAGAAACGCGTGGTTTGTTACCACCACCACTGCATCAGCCAGTTTAGCCTGCAGCCGCCGATAAAAATCGAACGTATAAAAAGGATTGATGAATGGCGTGCCAACATCACCGGAATGCCGGATTTCAGCAAACAACGGCGCGCGATAAGTGGTTAAATGCAGCTCATCTAAATCCCCTGTCGTTGTTTGAGTCAGCCATACCAGTAATTTCATTTGCAACAGTTGGGTTTGGCGAGTCGGTCCTTCTTGGTGAAGACTAGCAGCAAATTTATTGAGATCAAGATAATGCTGGGGACTTTTCAGCTCAACCGTGGGTAACGTGCGCCCAAGCAAGGCATCAAGTTCGGGAATGGCTTGCGTTATCAGCTGCGTTTGCAAAACCAGGGTTGACGTTGCCACAACCAACTTTTGCTCAGGTGTGGCAAGGTAAGCATAAGGCAGTAAATAGCCCAATGTCTTCCCCAAGCCAGTCCCTGCTTCGATGAATAATGGTATTTCGGTTTTTTGCGCATGCGTGAAAATGGCATCCATCATCTTGGCCTGTGCTTTACGAAAGCGATAGCGCGGCTGTAGCAGATGTTTTTTGGCTAGTTCGGTTGCTGGATAAGCGCCAGCCGTTGCCAAATCGGTTGGTGTAGTCGTCGGCCGACGTAACACCAATGGCCCGACCTGAACAAATTCTTTTTTTAACGGTCTGGGGGGTGACGCGATCATTTTCAGATAATCACCGGTTTCGCGAATAAAGCCATCGTGACGCTGAATCAAGGCCTGTTGCGTTGGTGTCGGTAAGGCCTGAAAGCGCGCCTTTAGTTGCAACAGTAGTTTCGCGGTACTGGTAGCGTCACTATCGGCTTGATGCGGGTTGTCATGTTGGATCGCAAAATGAGTCGTCAAATCACTGAGTCGAAAACTGCTGATTTCTGGAAGTAACACCTGTGCCAACTCAACAGTATCAATCGCCTCAAGCTGTAATTTTGGTAAACCGATACGCTCAAACTCTGCATTTAGAAACGGATAATCAAAATTAACATTGTGCGCCACAAAGACCGTCTTAGTTAGCACTTGGTGAAGCGCGGGCGCTACCTCATCAAAATACGGCGCCGCGACTAACCGTTCAGGGCTGATTCCGGTCAACCGCTGGATCGTCTGCGGGACTGACCGATCCGGGTTGATCATTTGTGAAATTGTTTGAATGATCTTGCCATGGCGCACCAAAGCACAACCGAATTGAATCATACGGTCGCCGTCCTTGACACTGGTTCCGGTTGTTTCCAAATCAACCACAGCAAAAGTGGTGTCAGCATTCATGAACTTTTAACCATTCCTGTCTAAACATACTGCATCTATCATACTATTTCCCTGTTGACTCTGCTACTAAATCCACAATCGTTCCTGTTCGTAACAAGACCAGATAACGATGGGTAACCGGCTTGGGTTGAAGTTGCGTCAAGGCCTGAGCGTATAAGTTCAGTTGGCCACGATAACGCGCCACTAATTTTGCCGGATCGGGCTCGTGATCGGTTTTATAGTCAAACAACGTGACACCATCGGCCTCAGTTACATAACCGTCCATGATCCCGTGAACCAAAACATCCTCGCCGGGGTCATTTTGTAAAATCTCAAACAACTGATTGGCAGGCAACAACATGGAAAACGGCACTTCCCGTTGCACCTGTTGCGGCTTAGCTTGCAATAACTGTCCTAGATCGGTTGCAAAAAAGCGCACCAAAGCAGTTAGGTCAATCCGCTTGGCAACCTCTGTCGGCATGACCCCGGTGGTTATCAAGTGGTGTCGCAAGGCTTCTAGACTGTTTAGCGTAATCGGTTTGGTCAGGTCAACCAATTGGAGCAATAAATGCGTCGCCGTTCCAATCGCAGCAGCATTCCCACCACCGTAAGTTTCGGTCAAAAATGCCGGCGCACCTAAATCGTGTAGCGGCGGTTTCGGCCCTAAAAATCGGTCGGCACTCACTAGTTCCATCGTATCCGGATCGTCAAAAGCCCGCTTGATTTCCGAAACACTTTGAAAGCCTGCCGTTGTCGTGGCAGCTTGGAATGGATACTGCGTGGCAAACCATCCTGTCAGCTCAATTGCCGGTGCATCTGTTTTGGCTGGCGTTTTGGTCGCCGCTCCGACTTTAATTTGCGGATGGGTCTCGATTGCAATCGAAAACTCGGTTGGATCAGCTACCAAGGCCGGTTTGACGGTGGTTTCAGTCAGTCCTTTGACTTGCGGATGACGAATGAGGGCCGGTCCGATCCAATCCAGATAATTCGTTGCCGCCCCGCGAATTTGCGGTGCAAGCGTGAGCTGTTCACCTTCCGCGGCCTTGGCCCACTTGGCAACCGTTTTGTCAGCCGAAGTTAATTGCTGCCCGCTCATGGTTGCGCCAACAACATAGAGGCGTTGCTGGGCACGCGTCAACGCCACATACAAAAGACGCATTTCTTCAGCCAATGTTTGATTTTGTCGAGCGGCTTTGGCGGCTTGGTATTGCGGTAACTCATATTCCACCCGGGTTTGCGGGTCAAGCCACTTAATACCGATCCCATTTTTAGTCAAAATTGCCGGTCCGCTTTGATCGCGACGGTTAAAGTGTTTGTTCGTTTGTAAGACAAAAACAACCGGAAACTCAAGCCCTTTACTCTTGTGAATCGTCATCAATTTGACGGCATCGTTATCCGGATCAACCTGAGCCGGTGTGGCAAGGTCCTGATCCTGCTTTTGCATCAAGGTAATGAAATGAATGAAGGCAAACAAACCTTTAAAGCCGCCAGATTCATAAGTCCGAGCACGATCAACCAAGGCAAGTAAATTTGCCTGGCGTTGACTGCCGCCAGGGGTGCCGCCAACATAATCGAGAAAGCCGGTTTCCTGATAAATTGCCCACAACAATGTCACGAGATCATTTTCCCGGGCCAGATCGCGAAAATGATTGAGTTGGTCCAAAAATGTGGTCAACGTGGCGTGAGTGCGTTTAGCCAGCGGCGTTGTCGGTGTTCCGGTGAGAAAAGCGGTCACCGCGTCATAATAAGGTACTTGTTTGGCTGCCAATCGAATCAAGGCTAACTGATCAGCTGAGAGGCCGACAATCGGCGAGCGCAAAACCGCAACTAACGGAATATCTTGCTTAGGATTATCGATGATTTTGAGGAGTGCCAGCATCACCATCAATTCCGTCGTCTTGAAGAAATTCTTGGTATCAGCCACGAATAATGGTACGCCGGCTGCGGCAAATTGGGTTTGAATGAGGCTGTTTTGGGTGGTTTGGCGTGTTAAAAGCGTAATATCGCGATACCGGATACGCCGATATTGCTGGTTGGCACGATCCCATAATTGTGCATCGGGATCCTGAACTAACCGCTGGATCTCGGCAATGACCATTTGTGTTTGACCGGTTGCAACATCCAGCGGCTCGTCATCTTCATCGGTTGCAGACCAGTCCGAAGTCGCGTTGGTTTCGTCATCATCGTCCGAAGTCGCTTTGCTATATAGCATGACTTTGACCGCTGGGTGGCAATCGCCATAATCAAGCGCACCATACTTTAACGCAGCATTGTCGTCATAAGCCAAATCGCCGACTTCAGGATCCATAATCTGGCTAAAAATAAGATTGGTGAACGCCAAAACATTTTTAGTCGAGCGAAAATTTTCTGCCAAAATAATCCGTTCAGGCGCGGTGGGTGTTTCCGGATGACTTGCAAACGCCTGATATTTTTGAATGAATAACTGCGGGTCAGCTAAGCGAAATCCATAGATACTTTGCTTCACATCCCCGACCATAAAGCGATCGCCGGGGTCGGTTGTGCTGACGGCTGCCAGTAACGCTTCTTGTAAGGGGCTAATGTCTTGATACTCGTCGACCATCACCTCATCGAAACTGGCGCGATAATTGTCAGCAATCGGTGCGCCGGTTTGGGGATCTTTTTGCTGCAGGATTCGCAGTGCGTTATGCGCAATATCGCTATAGTCTTGCACATGCCGAACCGCCTTTTCTGCGGTCAGCGCATCTAAAAAGGTTAAGGCCACCTCCGTCAGCATGGTCATCATCGGTTGCACTGTGTGGAGTAAGTCGGTGATTTGCTCACTTGTTAAGGCAAAATCCGGTGCTAACTGATCCTGCCATATTTTTTTAGCGGCATCCCGCTGTTGTTTAGCCTCATTTTTGAGTGCTTTGTCGTCGTCGTCAAGACCTTTGCTGGCGCGAGACCACGCTAAAAAGTCATGCTGAACTAAGACCCCGCGAACCGCTTCATAGCTCGGCTTGGGGTTGTCTAATAAACTTTGTAACGGGTTCAAATCGGCTGTGATTTGTTGATGCCAGACTGGATTTGGCAAGCGGTTGGCCAGCTCATCCGCTTGCGTCAGCGTGGTGATCACTTGCATGAGTTTGCGTTTGGTTCGCGGCCAAATCTGGTGCGTGAAGGTCGCCGCCCAAGCTTCTGGTGCATAAGGCTTTGCCAGTTGTTGCAAGTAAGCTTTGGGATCGGTTGTGGCAGCAGCTTGGCGCATTAACTCGAACATTAAATCCTGAAGGCCACTATCATCCCGATCGCCGCTAAAGTTAGCGGTCAATTGCTCGAATTCCGCCGCTTCGTCACCAGCATAAAATTGTTCGCGCAAATCGTTCCAAACCTGTTCTTGCAACATATAGCGTTCAGTTTCATCGGTCAGTAACCGAAAACCCGGATCCAAATCGATGACATAGTAATAAGTTTGGACGATTTGCAAACTAAAAGCATCCAACGTACTGATTTTAGCCGCGTTTACCATGGCAATCTGGTTGGCCAGATGGCGCCGATCCTCAGCATTTAACTCATGTCGCTTGGCGGTCAGTGTTTGCTTCAAGGCAGTCTGAATCTTAGTCCGCATTTCCGAAGTTGCCGCTCGCGTAAAAGTCACGATCAACATTCTGGTAATATCGGCGTGCTGCTTGAGAATCTTTTGAATAATCCGTTCAACTAATACAGTGGTCTTGCCGCTGCCAGCCGAGGCTGATACCAACATATCATGGCCGTGATGGTTAATAGCTGCTTGTTGCGATGGGGTAAATTGCGTCATGACTGTGGATGCTCCTTTTCAGAATGCGGTATTTGTGTCGGGTCAGCGGTAAGGCGTCCAATCACGTCTTTACGCTTTAACTTAGGGACGTGATGGTAATGATCAAAACCGGTTGCAGGGTCAAACAGCATAATACTTTGATAGTCGCTGCGACTGACAATCGTGGAAGACTGGCCATATTGGAAAGGCTCAAGTGCAATATCCCCCGCAAGAATTTGCGTGGCTGCATCGATAATCAGCGCCTGATTGTGAGCCAAATAAGCCCGCAACGCCTCGGGAGTCAGGACGTTTGACTGATTCTGGTTGAAACTGCCATCTTTTTTAAAGCCAAGCGGGGCAATCTCACTACGACCGCCACTTTCCGGTGAAATGGTACGATCCACGGCCGCCAGCTCATCTCCGTGTTCGGCGACTAAGAAACCCAGATACTTGAAGGCTTTGAGTCGCTCAAGTGCCGGTTCCAATTCAGGCGTGTATTTGAGTTTAGGATCCTGCAAGTGAAAATACAGCGCCCCCGCCGGAACAAACGGTGGCTCTGCCGTCACGTTGGTCATTGCTTCAATGTAAGTCAGCATTTGCAAGGCAATGCCATAATAAGCGTCACTATCATCGAAGCGGCGTTGCCCACTTTTATAATCGACAATAATAAAACGCCGGGCATCAGGTTCGCGATAAATATCAAGCCGATCGATTTTACCGCGAACATTGACGCGACCCCCATGCGGCAACGGCCATGATAAGCCTGGCAGTCCCTTGGTATCGCCAATCCGGCCAAACTGCAGCTCGGTGCGCACCGGGCGGAAGCCGCTGCGTTGCTGTTGCTGGCGCATGTTGAGCAAAACCTGAATGAGCAGTCGACTTAAGCGCTTGGTCAAATAAGTCATGCGATACGTACTGCCGAGGATTTCATACCCCGGCTGTTTGGCAATCTCGGCAACCATCGGCGGTACAGCAGTCATAATCGCCGCGGGGTCAACATCGGCCAAGTTTTGTTGTTGATCACGCAAATGGGTTAAATATCGATCAAGCACGGCATGAAAAAGACTACCGGTGTCGGCTGGTGAAAGCTCAAATTCCGGGCGCGGTTGGAGCAGCAAACCATATTTAAGGAAATATTCGAAATGATTAAGATAATACGTCTCCAATCGCGACACGGAAACATTCATATCGCGGCCATAGAGTTGCACCGCCAGCTGTGGATCAAGGCGGCCAGGATCATTTTGATACGTCAAACTTCCGGCAAGGCGTTGGGCCAGGTTGGCTAAATCGGTTTGTTTCAATGCGCTTAACACACTTTGCCAAGCCAGACTCAGGGGTTGTTTTTGCTGCTGGGCATCACCGGCAGCCCGAATGAAGTCGCTTAACATTGCCCGCGGGCTGCCAAGGACAGATTTGACCGTTGTCGCGAGTGTTACCGGCGCCCAGGTTTCGGGCACGAGATGAAGCGCCCGTTTCAGTTGCTGAAAATAAGGTGACGCCTGATTTTCACTATTTTCTTGCGGGTTTTGCATGGGGTAACTTAACGTCAACGTCTCGCTGGCGGCCATAAAACCCAAATAGTTGATGAACGGGTCACCTAAAGTTGTTGTTGGGCCTTGCTCGGGTAAAAAGCGGTCATCTGGCAACTGTGCAGCTAATAATTGGCGCTCTTCACTGTTTAAAACGCCGTCATCATTAGGAACATCCGGCATGGCAGTGCTGGTGGCCCCAATGACAAAAATATGTTTTGCTTTGGCTAATCGGACTAACCCGGTTTCTGAAATCACGACCGCGTCAAGTGTGGCAGGAATCTGTGTGTAAGTCGCACTGGCAAAGCCGGCAGCAAGCAACTCATGAAATTGCTCGCGATTAAACTTAGCGTTGCCCAAAATGGTAACGTAATCATCCAGCAAAGCGGTAAATGTGGTCCATGCTTGTTCGTGCGCTCGGCTGCGAGCAAGTTCACCGGCTGCACTTGCTGCTTCTCGCCACGCGTTCAACTGGTCCACTACCCCGGTTTTCGTTAACCAGTGGTACAAACTTCGCGCAGCTTCAAGTCCGGTTTTAGCTGCCTGCCATTGTTTGAGTAAGGCCGGCACAGTTTGAGCCACCAGCGTTTTTATGGCATTGATTTGAGCGGTTTTATCGGCTTCAGGATCCATTTCCGTTTCATCAGCAGCGGGATTACGCTGAAAATACCGCCATGGTTCTGTCTGTGTCCAGCGTTTTTTACCTGCAATCCCCGTTCGAACCAAATGATTGTCGAGGGTATCGACGGCATCGCGATAATCTGCCACCGTCATCTCCTGCGGCAACAAAAGCTCAGTATGCAACAAGCGCATGATGTCTTGATACTGATAGTCATGATCCTGAATGGCAAATAGGCTTTCGATCAACACTACTAAGGGATGATCCTTCATCGGCCGCTGCAAGTCGGTAAATTGGGGAATCTGAAATTCAGCAAAAATAGCCGGAATGATCGTTGCATACGGATCCAATCGCCGCGCAAGAATCACAAAATCCCGATAACGTGCTCCGTTGCGAACCGCTTGATAGATAGATTGGGCCACATGCCGCAATTCCTGATAGGGATCAGTCGCAGTGGCTAAACGCACCTGATCGGCAACATTTGCGGGTGGCGTCGGCTGCGGTTCGATATTGGTATTAGCCTGCCACCAACTCGCCACCCGTCGCATGCCCAAGCTTAAGTGCCGCGGCTGAGCAAACTGATCTAGCCTAATGGGAACGCGCATCGTTTTGGCTTTTTGATACAAACGATGATAAAGTCGACCAGCTGGTAAAAAGAGATTAGGAGCAACAGGCGGTGTAGTTGGATAAGGCCGATCCAACACGAGGCCGATCGTCACTTCTGCGGCGGTTTCCAGCATCGTTTCCACCAGTGCTGACTCTGAAGCAGAAAATACGTTAAAATGGTTGAGATAGATAAACGTGTGGGTGAGATCATGGGTACGCATGGCTTGCTGCAGCCCACTTAGCAGACTGGCGGTTGTCGCATAAGGACCGATTTCTGCTTCATATTGATCAAGAATAATGCCTAAATCACGCAACTTAGCCCGGTGCCGATCGCCTGGTGTCAGAGCCGCAACGGTATTGGCTAAATCTTCAGCGGTAATCCGGCCAATCATGAGTTCACTCAATTGATCAGCAAGCTGTGTGACAAAACCAGTATGCTGAGCTTCTCCGGCATAGATGGTTAAGTCCGCTTGCCGTTCTGCAAGAATCTTGGCAACCAACATCGTATTGTTAGCTTGATCCAGCCGCGGTTGCTGATAAAGCGGCGTGTTTTTCAAATAAAACCAGGCCAACCGGGAAAAGGATAAGACCTGAACGCGACTTTGCACGTAAGTCTCCGAGTTCCCCTGTTGCAATTGGCGCAAGCGTTTGAGAAGATCAATTTCTGCTTCAAATTTAATATGGTTTGGTACCAGTAAAAAAAGCCGGTTTTGGGAATCAGCGGTAAGCTTTTCATGAATCATAGCCGCCATGGTTTGGGTATGATCCGTCGTTGCATCACCGAGAATAAACTGCAACCCCATGTGAAAACCTCCTAAGAAAAGTGAGCGCGAGCCGGCGCGGTTAGAAGTCGGAGTGTAAGCGGCCTTGGGCGTGATGGCCGGGCTTTGGCCATTGCGACCAAGGTCCTTACACGCAGACTTCTGCGCTGGGGAGCGCGTTATGGTATGAGCGCGAGCCAGCCCGGTTAAAACCTACCCCAACCCGCATGTTGCGATGTGAGAAAACCACTAGCACAGCAGCCCCAGTACAAAGACGACCTTAATTTTAATCGTCATTCTCTTAAACCACCTACTTAAAGGCTACCGCACCAACAAAAACAGTTTCACTATTTAAATACGTGTGTCTGATGACTTATGCTTTAGTCTAGCATAACTAAGTAGTGTCCGATCAGGGTTTGCGCTATTATAAGTAAAGAATATTAACGAGGTGTTTATATGAAAATCGGGACGGGGAAAAGTTACGCAAAAATTATTCTCATTGGCGAGCACGCCGTTGTTTATGGGGAACCGGCCATCGCTTTGCCAGTCAAAAGTATTCGGTTATCTGCTAAAGTCGAGCCAATACCTGATGGCCGGCAGGAAGTCACGTCCGCCTTTTTTACCGGCGATTTGAATGCGGGTCAGTTAACCAATTTTGCCGGCATTGCCATGCTCATTCGCCGGCTGCTCGTGTTCTTCAATGCTGCTGATCAAGGCTTCCATCTGACCATTACCAGTGCTTTGCCATCGGAACGCGGCATGGGATCATCCGCAGCGACTGCAGTAGCCGTTGTGCGCGCCTTTTACGATGCGTTTCAAACGTCGCTCAGCCATTCGGTTTTGCTAAACTGGGCCGGGATCTCGGAAAAAGCTTTGCACGGCAACCCCAGCGGCTTGGATGCGGCTACGGCTAGCGCTGAAAAGCCGCAGTGGTTTGTCCGCGGCAAGTCGTTACGATCCATCATGATGCCGCGCAATGGCGTTTTACTGATTGCCGACACTGGGATCGCCGGTCAGACGAAGATTGCGGTTGATCAAGTGGCTCAGAAATTAAAAAAGGACCCGAAAACGTATCAGCCACTGATTACCGATATTGGCGATGCGGTGCGTCAGGCGGCTTTGGCACTGGCACAAGATGACATTATCACTCTAGGACAACTTTTAAATCGGGATCAAGCGGACTTGGCGGCCCTTGGCGTCAGCAGTCCTGAACTCGATCGACTGATTAATGTTGCCCTTGATAACGGCGCATATGGGGCGAAACTGACCGGTTCCGGCATGGGCGGCTGCATGATTGCCCTTGCCGCCGCGGACCAGGCACCGGCAATTATCCAGGCACTAAAGGTAGCCAATGCCGTTAAAGTCTGGGAATACCACTTTGAAACGAAATGAGGCTGCTATGACAACTTATGCACGCGCGCACACTAACATTGCATTGATCAAATATTGGGGCAAAGCAAATAAGCAATTGATGCTGCCGGCAACCAGCAGTATTTCGCTTACTCTAAATGACTTTTACACGGACACGGCGGTAACTTTTGACCCTGAACTCAATCAGGATCAATTGACGTTGAATCACCAAATGCAGTCGCCTACTGCTGTCAGCCGCTTTTTGGATCATGTTCGGCACCTGGCCCAAATTGATACACGCGCTCGGGTCACCTCATTGAATCATGTACCGACTGCTGCCGGTTTGGCCAGTTCGGCTTCTGCGTTTGCGGCGCTGGCATTGGCTGCAAGTCGCGCGGCTGGCCTAAATTTAACCCCTACCGCCTTGTCACGGTTGGCACGTCGCGGTTCAGGATCAGCCACTCGTTCAATCTTTGGCGGAGCGGTGATTTGGCACCGTGGCAGCGATGATCAATCCTCGTTTGCCGAACCCCTAACCATTCAGCCAACGCTGCCGCTGCGGATGTTGGTCGTCACGGTTTCTGATCAGAAAAAGGCAGTCAGCTCCCGCACAGGCATGGCCAACACGGTTGCGACCAGCCCTTATTACCAGGCATGGGTGCAATCGAATGAAGCGTTAATTTCACCTATGATCACGGCACTGGCCGAAAATGATCTGACGACGATTGGTGCACTCACCGAATTATCGAGTATGCGCATGCACGCCGCCATTATGGCTGAGGAGCCGCCGTTCACCTACTTTTTGCCGGAAACTTTACGCGCCTGGCAATTGGTGCAAGAACAGCGGGCACTCGGCATTCCGGCGTTTGCCACGATGGATGCCGGACCCAACGTCAAGATCCTCACAACCGCACCGTACGTGGATGTTCTCATGACCGCCTTGCAGCCTGTTTTTGGCGACCGGATTTTGAGCACCCGCCTCGGCCCGGACGCGCAAGTGATTACAAAGGAGCAATTTAATGACACAGAGTCAGCAATCACATCGCAAGGATGAGCACGTCTTTTTAGCGGAAAAATATTTTCAGGCGACTGCGCATGCCGGCTTCGATCAAGTTCGGCTACTACACCGGGCACTTCCGGAATCCTCATTAGCAGATGTTGACTTGACGCCTCCCATTCCTTTTGGCTGGCGTTGGCCGATTTACATTAATGCGATGACAGGAGGTTCCCCGCAAACCGGCAAGCTCAATGCTCAGCTAGGGCAATTAGCTCAGGCGCTTGATCTGGCAATTGCTAGCGGCTCTCAATCCGTGGCCTTACATGATCCTCAATTGGCCCCTACTTTTAAAACGCTGCGTGATCATAATCCGGATGGTTTTATTCTTGCCAATATCGGTGCCGGACACGATCAGCACGCAGCTGAAAAGGCAATTAGTATGTTAGACGCGGATGCACTTGAAATTCACGTCAATGCGGCACAAGAAGTGATCATGCCAGAAGGTGATCGCGACTTTTTGTGGCAGGAAAATATCCGTACCATTGCAGCAACTGCTTCGGTTCCGGTTGTGGTTAAGGAAGTAGGTAACGGCTTCATCCGCGAAGATCTGCAAACCTTGCAGCAACTAGGCATTCATTATGTCGATATCGGCGGGCGCGGCGGCACGAACTTTGCGGTCATCGAAAATGCTCGCCGCCCCCACCACGACTTTTCCTACCTGCAGGATTGGGGGCAAACAACCGTTGAGTCACTGCTTGAAGCCCGCGGACTACCGTTAACAATCCTGGCAACCGGTGGCATTCGATCGCCGCTGGATGTCATTAAGGCACAACGCTTGGGGGCGCATGCGGTGGGCATCAGTGGACTGGTGCTGCACCACTTGATTCAAACTGACTATGCGGCTACATTAGCCTACTTTCAGGAATTCCTGCAACAATTACGGCAACTGTATGCATTGCTAGGCGTGACCAACTGGCAAGCACTGCAAACGGCACCGGCTGTGCTCAGTCCTGAATTAGAATATTATCGCCATGTCCGTCACTTGCCAGCAATTTGATTTTAGGTCAATAACAAAAGGATGCTAGTAAACAGACAATACCTAGCCTGTCACTAACATCCTTTTTGATTACTTTTTAAGATGCTGATACTAAATTGCAAGCCAACTAAACTCGCAGCCCTTTTGGATAGAAATTCTTAACCGTTCCATTGACTAACTTGCCGATTGCAAACGGCTTATGTTCAAACGTGAGTAAGACGAATCGTTTCCCTGACAGCGAGGTCGTGAGCGTTTCGCCATGACGGTAGCGCGCATAACCATCGGCATCCACCTCAATCACGGTTTGAAAGTCAGATGGATCTAGCGCAGTTGCGATGCTGTGGCTAGGTTCAAACCGGTTTTTACGGAAACTTCCAAGTTCAAGCCCCGCGCGAACCACCTTCACGCGATCAAACGGTATCATGGTTTTCGGGAGTAACGACAGGAAGTCCCCGTGGCGGTAAAATTGTCCGGTCAACGGCTTACGCAAGCTGGTCGAGAAAAAAGTGGTCACTTCATCCCGCGCGGCTTTCACTAAAGGTTTTATCTTTAGCGGTTTTACTGGTTCGTTCGGCAATTCACCCGCAAGTCGCAGTTTGGCAACGAAATGGCCTTCACCGCGTACGAGATGTGGAAACAGCCGCACTGTTTTTGCCAATTCAGGATTGCCATCTGCCCATTCCGGTCGACCGGCAACCATTCCTGGAGACTTTTTAATGGGTTCGAGCGTCAAATCGTAGTGAGCAAGCAGCCAGGCAATGATTTGTTCGTCTTCTTCCGGACTGAACGTGCAGGTTGAATAAATCAAACTTCCGCCTGGCCGCAGCATTTTAATTGCAGCTTGCAGAATGACTTCTTGTCGTGCCGCACATTCTGCCGGATAGTCACGGTGCCAATACTGAATCGCATCTGGATCTTTGCGAAACATTCCTTCACCGGAGCAAGGCGCATCGACCAAAATCCGATCGAATGTCTGCGGCCAGGCTGCGGCTAATGTATCCGGATCATTATTGGTCACTAAAATATTCCGACTTCCCCAACGTTCGAGATTACCGGAAAGGACCTTCGACCGCGGCCCGTTTATTTCATTGCTGACCAGTAACCCGGTTTCACCAAGATAACTAGCCAATTGCGTGGATTTACCACCAGGAGCGGCACATAGATCCAACACCCGTTCCCCTTTTTGCGGTGCCGCGACTGTCCCGACAAATTGCGCACTGGGTTCTTGGCTATAAACCAGCCCGGAAACGTGATCAATCCCGTTTCCGGCAACTTTGCCATAATACCCCCACGGACTCCAAGGAATGGGATCCGTGGTCTTTTCGTCTAATGGCCAAGGTTTAGCCGGATCGCGCCGGAATCCCGCCAATGGTTCGTCATCAAAACTAGCCAAAAAAGCCGAGGCGTCCGCTCCTAATAACTGGGTATATTTTTCTTTAAATGCTTCAGGAAGTTGCACTTGTTCGATCCTTTCTCCGAATCAAATATCGCAGGAAAACAACAGTCGCAATCGTTAAAATAATTAAGAAACCCCAGATGCTGGCGCGGGTCGTATAGTAAAACCACCAATTGGCAAACAAACCGCCAAGCAGCAAACTGATGCCAACGTGGCTGGCACAGCTCGACAAGACGCCGCGCAAATACCGCGCACGCATGTTGATTTCTAGTCCTGATGTCTGCAAGGGTCCGATGAGCACCACCATTAGGACGCTCAGCAAACCGGCCCCCAACAATAAGAGCACACAGAATAAAGCTGTCTGTCCGTAAGCGCGCCACCAAGTTGCGGCATTGCTATCACTAAAATGAACCCGATGAACCTTATTGGCGCGCAGAATACTTTTAAGCACTTTACCATGCTGATTTGCACCGTCAACATAGACTTTTACCTGCTTGAGGCGTAATCCACCGTTTGCGGTATTGGGTGACGCATTAAGAAATACCGCCTTGTTCAGCGGACTACCCTTACGCGTGCCCACAGTTCCCACCACTGGAACATATTGATCATTCACGCTCAAATAACGCTGATTATTGCTGCCAGTGTAGAGTTTATCCGCTAAGTCGTGACCGACAACCGTAACCGGTAAACTTGATTCAAAATCGCCATTCGAAAACCATTGACCAGTTTCAACCGGCAAGCTCGCAACCGTTCCACGCTGATACACGTAGACCACTTGCTTACTCACAAACTGCACTTGATACCCCGAAAAGTCAGTCTTTGCCAGTTCCGCAACCGCAGTCGTCACCTGCCGCTGACTCTTCGTCACATATTCTTGGGCAGTCTCAGACATACCAAGATGATCCAGCTGACTGGCATATTCATTTTGATCATGCTGCGACCACACCAACCCAGCCAAAATTGCCAAGCCGATCCATAGTAAGTCGATTAAGAATAGTTTCTTCACAGTGGCCTCCTTAGGAAAAGTGAGCGCGAGCCGGCGCGGTTTGAAGTCGGAGTGTAAGTGGCCACAGACGTGATGGCCGGTCTTTGGCCATTGCGGCTGTGGTCCTTACACGCAGACTTCTGCGCCGGGGAGCGCGTTATGGTGAGCGCGAGCCGGCGCCTTATTGAAAGTGAGTCCACACACTAAAACCAACTCCGCTCATCACATCAACCGATACACCCGTTCATGAATTGCATCAAAATGACCCAGTGCGCGATTCAATGCAAAGATTCGGCGATCAGGTACCATCATCGCCTCCTGCCAAAATAACCGGCTATTGGTCGCACCATAGCGCTCGCCAATCACAAACAATTGCTTATCAGGAAAGTATCGTTGCATGATATGTAAAAACCGCACATCATTGGGGTCTTTATCTGGGCTCCATGCCATGACCACCGCATCAACTTGTGCCGCATATAAAAATAAAGCTGCATTGGCGGTAGCGGTTTTCACTGGCACTAATGGTTGGCGGCCGGTGACATTTTCCGCAACCCATGTATGAGCATCGGTGGTAATAGTCGGATTTCCTTGATCACGTAATCCTGCACTGACATAGCCATTGCCCGCTGCGACTTCCAGATAACGTTGACGGCCATACAACTGTTGCCATGTCGCGAAAAAATCTTTATGCACAAACGACCACATACCATCATGAAACGCAATGTACCGCCTAAAATTGTGAAGCAGATGATCCAACGCCATCAAATCGGCCAATTTGGCTCCCGGCAGTAACAATGCCTGTTCAATTTGAGGGGTGGTTAACCCCAGCCACGGCAAGGCATGTTGCGGTAATTGCTGGTTGGCAAGCGCAAGCCGCCACGCTGTCATGGCTGCGATTTGTTTTTTTAACGGTGAAATTGCCTGATATTTTTCAGCCAGTTGTAAGAGTCGTGTCCAGTAAGCCATCCTAACCTCATATTCTAAATACTGGCAGCTACTTAGCTAACCCTTTTTTCGCGCAAAAGAACAGGCAAAAGCCGCCATGAACGGCGGCTTTTGCAACAGGGGCAACAACCTCGTACTAATGAATGCCCAGTGCCATCTTAGCATACCGACTAAGACGTTCCGGGCCCCACGCTGGGTACCAGACAAGGTGAATCTCAACGCTTTGGATCCCGTCAATCGCCGTTAACGCCTGTTTGATATCGGCATCAAGCATATCGGTTAACGGGCAACCCATGGTGGTAAGGGTCATTTCAACCGTACATTTACCATTTTCATCCAAGTCAACCCCATAGATGAGGCCAAGGTTAATCAGATCGATCCCCAACTCCGGATCAATCACGGTTTCCAATGCATCCAGGATCTGCTGTTTCATTTTATCAAAATAGGCCTGGTCTTGGGTGGCGGCTTGATCATGCGTATCTGCCATCAGCAGTCCCTTCCTTTCTGAACGTCTTAATGGTTACTTTTTGTCCGCTTCAAGCACGCCAGCAACTGAATAATGGTTCTTGGCCATTTCATTCAGGACAATATGGACATGCTCAGCCGGCGCTCCGGTGTCCTTAACAATGGCGGCGGTAACATCTTTGACCAGTGCTTTAAGCTGCTCCGGCGACCGGCCTTCAATCAAATCAATATGGACTAGTGGCATCATGCTCCACTCCTTCAACTGAGAATAAGGTACGTGTTAATCTGCTTTATTTTAGCATGTGAAACACGTTTACGCACGTATGATCAAAAAGTAAGCGCGAGCCGGCGCGGTTAGGAATCGGAGTATAAGTGGCCTTGGGCGTGATGGCCGGGCTTTGGCCATTGCGACCAAGGTCCTTATACGCAGATTCCTGCGCCGGGGAGCGCGTTATGGGCGTAAAGGCGAACTAGTGGCCTCAGGTGTGATGGCCCGGTTCTGGCCATTGCGCCTGAGGTCCTTACACGCAGACTTCTGCGCCGGGAAGCGCGTTATGGGCATAAAGGCGAGCGCAAACAAAATCAATTAGCAGTCAAGGTACATAGCTTCAAGCGTGATAGTCCGTATTTAGCCACTGCAAATAAGATCGCACAATCAATCCCCTTCTCTAAACTCAAGATTCTTCCCTTTCTTTAAAGTCTCACACAGTAAACAAATTAGTCGCCTGCTGCTTCACCCACTGTTGATCAGCAGTGAGAACGATGATGTATCCATGTGCCTTTAACCATGCTAGGATAGCCTGTCCGCGCGCCATGTCAACCACATCGAATGGGCGGTCAAGAATCAGCAGCTGGCTGCTAAGTGCGGCCCGTGCCAACGCAATTCGTTGCTTTTCGCCAGTCGAGATTGTTGAAGCATTGATTTGGGTGTCAGTGTGGAACCGCGCGGAAATACCAAGGATGTCCAGTAAGTCTTTTTCTACTGAACGCGATTTGGCAACTGGTGTTGTCCCAAATGCAAAACCGGGGAATAAATGGATGTTATTCGCCAAAGACTCATGGAAGACAGCTGGATTTTCAGGAAGATAACCTACCGCAAAGTCGGGCGATTTAAAATTGGCAGCCGCCAAATTCAGATATTTGGCAGGTTCATTTGCCAGTTCGCGAAGTAATCTGCTTTTGCCACTGCCATTTTGCCCTTCTATACATAGAATATCCCCACCACGTAAAACGACCGAGCTATTCTTAAATTGCTTTTTAAGCCGGTCACGAGTCTGGTTATACCCAGCATCATCCCGCCCTTTACGCTGGAAAAATTGCGCGATTTTAGCTTCAACAAAGCGGATGCGCTGAAGCAATTCAAGGGTTTGATTTGAGATCGTCACAAAGTCAAATCCTGGCGCGATATAAGTTAGGAATAAGGCAATGGTTCCCGGAGAAATCTCCTTAGTCTGATTCGCAATCAATAGCGTGAATGCAATCGCCAGCATGTTAATAAAAGCAATCATATTGGTCAAAAATGCCGCATATGTCGCCTGCTTCAGACCACTGACGAGTTGTTGCTTATTCTTGCGATCCAGCTCGGCTTCGGGGTGAAGTACCCCCAAGAAGCGCATATACCGGTTGTTGGAAATAAGATCAAACATGAAATTAAAATAGTTAAGCGATGCCTTTCTAGCACGCCCATACAGGACACCATTGTATTTTTGAGCAATTAAAATAACGGTTTGTACAACTATGAGTGGGATGATGACCGCAACCGTCAACGTTTGACTGTATGAAAACAGAATGACCAAAGAACCCACCAAGAAGGCAAATTTCACGCACAAGTCGGTGATGGTCAAGGCAACAAAGTCAATTGACGGCAAATCAACATTCACGACATTCAGAAGGTCGGCGGCATGCTTCGACCCAAAATCAGGCAGTTTTGCAAATAATTTATTGATAAAGGTTTTATCGGTATTAAACGTGATTCGCGCGTCAAGCATGCCATAGCGTTGACGCGACAGGTTGATCAGGATGACAACCCCAATGAACACCAGAATCGTCAGCCAGAACAGCGACCCGTGATGTTTTGCCAAAGCATCAAAGGCCCGCTTTTGAATCAGGCCAATGACCAGCGGCGCACATTCCTGTATCAACGAAAATAGGATCAAGGCGGCAATCAGCTTTTTATTGTCGAAAAATAGATCGCGAATTTTTAACATTTTGTTCTTCCTCGTAGGTTGATGCCCAATCTGCTAGTTTCGAGAAGTAGACGCATTCACCCTTTGTGATGCCATAGACATGATCGGCAAAATGTAGCCGGTTGGTTTTATGCGAAATCAGGATCATTTTAACCTTGAAAGTGTCCACGTAATGCCGCAGCAAACGGGAAACCTCGGCAAATCGAGCCGTATCAAGTGAGCTCAGGGTTTCGTCAAGGATAATCAAGTCCTTTTCTAGCAAAAGCGCTCTTAATATCAGTAGCAGCTGGCGATCCCCATCCGCTAACTTGTCAATGTTCTCACCGGCTTCACCCACCTGAGCTGATAAGGTTGTGCGCAGATAATCTAGCCTAGCTTTCGACACACCAAGTTGTTTGAGCCGTTGCCAGACATTTTGCGTGGCATTATTTGCCGAAAAACCTTGTAAGTTCTTCTCAATTGAAACGTGGAAAAGCGATTGGTCAACAGAGACGTAAGCAACGTTCGCTCCCATTTCAGAAGCTGATATTTTTGAAATTGGCGTCTTTGAATAGTCAATTTGCCCCTCGTACTGGTGCTGCAGGCCAACGATCGCTTTTGCAAGGGTACTTTTCCCCGAACCGGACACACCGGACACCCCAATGATTTGTCCCGGTGCAATGGCCATATCGACTTTCTTTAGTACCAGGTGATCAAAATTTCTTAAGTTTGAAATATGGAGCTGAATAGTAGGTTTAGTAGGATAGGGACTGTTTCCTGATTGCATCACAAATTTGCGCTCCAATTCAGCAAGGTTGGCAAATGCACCTTTGAGATATTGCACATTATTCGCGTGAAACTGCATGCTTTCCAAAGGTGCTTGAATTCTGGTAGCGTAATCGATCATCATATACACCGTCCCCAACCCGATCACGCCGCGTAGGAAACTGTACCCGCCCAGTGCTAACGAGGTAACTTCCAAAAAGGCAATCAGCACAAGTGCGGCGATCCACGAACGATAAATAAAGCTCTGAGCATGTAATTCCAAAGGCAGCAGCTTATCGTACTGTTTATTAAACCAAGCAATGACGCGATTCGAAGCCTGCATCGGGGCCACGTCATTGTTATTAACAAAAACATCTTGCAGAAAATCAGCCGTCTTTGCTTCCCTTCTTCGCAACTTAGGGATCACATCGTTGCCACTGGTATTAACGTGCCTTAAAACGAGAATCGAGAGAAGCAGATAACCAGTAAAAGCTGCCCCGATCAAGACTGACTGAAAAAACAAGACGCAAATAATCGTGATCACCTGAATCACATCTGACCACACTGGAATTAAGGTTTGCTGGCAAAAAAGTCGGCACTGATCAATGTCCTTAGTCAGGCGGTCATTTAAGTCGCCGGTTTGAAAGGATTCAGAATCGCGAATTTCATCACCAAAGGAAATTAAGTTGAGGTATCCTTTTCGTACCCGGTGCGTCATTTTCAAAAAAACCACATACGAAAAAGCGCTGAAGACTGTGCGACCGGCTAACAATATCAACCCTAGTGCTAGATAAATATAAAAATTGTGAAGAACGTTTGCGCTGCCGGGAACTGTCACGCCGTTGATCATGCGCTGAACAAAGACTTCAGCGTATACTGCACTGGCACTCAACGCCAAAGATATTAATAAGACCAGTCCTAATGTCAGCTTACCGCGGCTTGAAGCAATTTCGGATTTAAGTATTTTAGGCATAAGCGCTTCCTTGTTATTAGTATGAAATCTTAACTATCGGCGAGCCGTTAAACCGGATGGTATCCTTCATTCTTAATGGCTTTTAATATTAACAACCATCCATTGCGTATGTAGGATAGCAGTCGCCTGGTGATCTCATTTTATTATCATCAGGCTATCATTATATTGTGAAACGGTCAACTAATGATCTGATAAGCAATGTATTTTTTTTGAATTCATCACCGGATCACGGCTTTGCAGGCTTGATTTTCACGACAACAAAATAGAGCCGTCCAACCACCTCAACTCATCAACGCCGCTTCTGCTTAAAGTGCGCGGAATTAATGGGTCAGTCGATAATTAGACGACTCTCTTGACTACAAAAATGTTAGCCGTTACATAAACGTAAACGGATCGGTCGACAACTTCGATGGAATTGCCTTGACGTCCCAACCCTCAGCAACCGCCCATTCGTTGATCAACCCGGCAACTTTTTCTTTCATGATCGCTTCGATGTGATGCCCAGGGTCGATCACAGGTAAATCCGCTGCCAGCATATCGTGAGCCGTGTGATAGTAAACATCGCCGGTAATGAAGACATCGGCACCAGCCTCTTTGGCATCGTTGAAGGCATCGCCGCCATCGCCGCCAAGAATTGCAACTTTTCGAACCGGCCGCTCCAAGTCACGAGCAACGACGCGTAAGCCTTTGACGTGATACGCTGCTTTGACTTGTTCAACGAAAACCTCGAGGCGAACTGATTCAGGCAATAAGCCGATTCGGCCCATATTCGCACCTTCACCTTCGTTAATAAACGGCACGACTTGAGTCAAACCCAGCGCATCGGCCAGCCAATCATTCATGCCTTCCTGAACCCGATCCAAATTGGTATGGGCGCTATAAACTAACAGGTCATCTTTTAAAATCTGCGCGTACATCGCATTTTGCGGAACCCGTAAGTCCAGATTGTGAACCGAATGAAACATTGCTGGGTGATGGGAAAAGATCATGTCAGCATGAACCGTTTCAGCCTCGGCCACCACCTCGGGACGAACGTCTAAGGTCACCAACACGGTTTTAACGGGACGATCAGGGTTGCCTAATTGTAAGCCACTGGGATCGCGCTCCATAGCAAGGCTTAAAGGCGCATAGTCTTCAAAACGATTGATAATATCTTTACCGGTTGTCATGTGCACTTAATTCCTCCTTAATTAATGCCAGCAGGTGCTCCTGTTCACGAATCTTGGCCAATGGTACCATCTTCGCATCGGCTAATCCTTCAAGTACCGCTTCGGTTTTTTCGGCTTCACGGTGCATCTTTTTCATGAAAGTCGGATTTTTTTGACGGCGCAGAATCGGACCAAAGCGCAGGTCTGCTTCTGAGTAAGGTACATCGGGTCTGGTTTTGCCTGCTGCCATCATTTCGTAAATATGGCCTTCATCTTCTATAATTTGTTCACCGATAATGCCATAACCGTGTTTATCTAGCCATAGTCGAACATCGTACTGGTGACGATTAGGTGCCAGTACCAGCGTCTCGGTGCCATCCAACTGCGGCTGACCGGCCTCGAGGATGTTCGTAATGAGCTGGCCACCCATTCCGGCAATCACAATAGTTGAAATGGCATCAGCAGGGTGAATGCCGGCTAACCCATCTGCTTGGCGGACGCTGATTTGGTCTGTCAAACCAGCGTCCGCGACATTTTGCTTGGCAATTGCAACGGGTCCGGCGCCAATGTCACTGGCAACGGCGAATTTAATGATGCCGCGTTGCACAAGGTCAATCGGTAAGAAAGCATGATCCGTGCCAATGTCGGCTAAGCGCTCGTTTGGTTCGATAAACGCGCGAATCGCCTGTAGCCGTTTTGATAAATGTATATGATCCATGAATTTACTGTCCCCTCATCTGATTAACAGCTTTTATTATAACAAACTGATGTCACGATGCTGGTATTGTCGCTAAAAAGGTTCAGATTCTTGTTGTGTGCCGGTTGTGTTTCAAAATAGCATCTGACCGGCCGCGCCAAGTCGCAAAAAGCCGCCATCTCAAATGAGACAGCGGCTTTGTCAGTTGCTTATTCAAGAAAATCCTTAAGCTGCTTGGAACGGCTTGGGTGGCGGAGTTTCCGCAATGCCTTGGCTTCAATCTGACGAATGCGTTCACGGGTCACGCCAAAGACTTTGCCGACTTCTTCCAGCGTGCGCGTCCGGCCATCGTCAAGTCCAAAGCGCAGCCGCAAAACATTTTCTTCGCGGTCAGTCAAAGTGTCAAGCACGCTCTCCAACTGTTCCTTGAGCAATTCGTAGGAAGCGTGATCTTCCGGACTGGTAGCGTCTTGGTCTTCAATGAAGTCGCCGAGGTGTGAATCGTCCTCTTCACCGATTGGCGTTTCCAAGGACACTGGCTCTTGGGCGATCTTCAAAATTTCGCGGACTTTTTCGGTTGGCATATCCATCTCGGCACCGATTTCCTCAGGAGTTGGTTCGCGGCCAAGATCCTGAAGCAGTTGACGTTGAATCCGAATCAGTTTATTAATGGTTTCAACCATATGAACAGGAATTCGAATCGTCCGGGCTTGGTCAGCAATCGCGCGGGTGATCGCCTGCCGAATCCACCAGGTGGCGTAGGTGGAGAACTTGAACCCTTTGCGGTAATCAAACTTCTCGACCGCCTTCATCAAGCCCATGTTACCTTCCTGAATCAAATCCAGAAACTGCATGCCACGACCAACATAGCGCTTAGCAATGGAGACCACCAGTCGTAAGTTAGCTTCGGCCAGTCGTTGCTTGGCTTCTTGATCGCCTTGTTCGATCTTCAAAGCAAGGGCAACTTCTTCGTCAGCGGTCAGCAATGAAACCCGGCCGATTTCCTTAAGATACATCCGCACTGGGTCATTAATCTTAACCCCAGATGGCGCGGACATATCGCTCATTTCCTTCTTGGAAACCTTCTTTTGCTTCTTGAGGCTGATCGTTGCCGGTTCGCCATTTTCGTCAACAATCGCGATCCCATTGTCTTCGATTTTCTGCATTAAATCATCAATGGCGGTACTCTTTAGCTCAAACGGCTTGATCAATTTAGAGGTTAAATCGTCTTCGGTGATCTGCTTTTTCTTCTTATAATCTTTGATGACAGCTTTGACGGCATCATCATAAGCCTTAGTCGTTGTGTGACTCTTGCTAGCGGTAGTCTTCTTGGCCGTTGTTTTCTTGGTTGCGGTCTTTTTGGTCGCAGCCTTTGCTTCGGTTGCTGCTTTGGTTGAAGCTGCAGCCGTTGTCTTCTTTGTGGTCTTGCTTACTTCAGTTGCTGTTTTTTTATCAGCCATTAAAGTTCCTCCCCTAGCCTTGTTGTTGCTTCAAAAGTTTCATGAGATTCACATATTGCACCGTTAATTCGCCTTGTTTCTGTTTGTCACCCAATCGCTGTGCCTCGGTAATGGCTTGTTTAATCGCCTGCAGCCGCGAAACGGTTGACGCCGATGTGATCGTCTGGATTAACTCATCAATCGTGGCCTCGCTTGCTTCCGGCAGTGACTGCATCGCGACATCAGCCGCCACCCCGCTGAGCTCAGGATTAACCCGATCCAAAAATCCTGCAAGCTCACCATCCGGCTGTTCATGCAAAAAGCGCAACCAACCAGTGAAAAGTGTTTGAAAATACGGCGTTGGAAATACAAAAGTCGCATTTTTCAAGCGTTGCATCACGAGGTCATCGTGCCAGACATAGTACAATAACTGGCGCTGAGCCGCGGTGTAGCGATCCAGCGGGCGGACGGGTTGATCGGCAACCGGTGGCTGAGCTGCGGCCGGTCGCCTGGTTTGCGGACTCGGCAGGCTTTGATTGAGCGCGGCAATGGGCACCTCGGTCGTCTCTGCCAGCTGTTTGACGTAAACCGCCCGAGCAACCGGATCACTGATTTTGCCAATGATGCGTAAGGCCGCATTCAGATAAGTCAACTTGGCCTGATCGTTGTGCATGTCCACACCACGGGCCAGAAATTGTAACATAAAAGCAGTTGGTGTCAAAACCGACTTGACTTGTGCTTGAAAGGCTTCTGCTCCCCGTGCACGAATGTACTCATCCGGATCCATGCCATCCGGTAAAACGACCACATCCGTTTGCAGGCGAGGATGATCAGCCAGCATGGTGACAGCCCGTTCAATCGCTTTTTGACCCGGTTCATCACCATCGTAACAAACTGTTAACCGTTTGCTCAAATGACTGATGATATCGACTTGTTCCGTGGTCAAACTGGTTCCCATTGAAGCGATCCCGGTTTTAACACCAGCTTGATACGCCGCAATCACATCCATATACCCTTCAAAAAGGATCGGGCCACCATCACGCCCAAACTCGGCTTTGGCGCGATGAAGGTTAAATAAAATATCCCGCTTGTTGAAAAGCTTGGTTTCCGGACTGTTTAAATACTTAGCCTGGGACTTATCTAACTGTAAAATCCGCCCGGAAAAGCCGACCACCTTGCCATTAGCATCCGTTAACGGAAACATCACCCGATCATTGAAACGATCAAACAACTTACCGGCCTGATCTTCAACAAATAGGCCACTGGCGCGCTGATCCTGATATTCAACATGGCGATTATTAAGAAATGCCACCAATAGATTTCGTTCTTCAGGTGCATAACCCAGTTGGAATTCTTCAATCGTTTCGTCGGTTAACCCGCGTTTATGCAGGTAGGCCAGTGCAGCCTCACCTTTTTCCGTATTTACTAGGATATGATGATAAAGATCAGCAGTATCCTGAAGAATGTGCTGCTGCTTGGCAACTTCAGGATCAACCGGTGCTGCCTGACCCACTTGGACGTCAAGCGGAATACCGGCAAAATCGGCTACCTTTTTAACTGCCTCAGGAAAGGTCGCGTTGTCATAATCCATGACAAACTTGAAAACATTACCGCCACGTCCGCACGAAAAACAATGAAAAATCTGTTTGGATTCATTAACGGAAAAAGACGGTGTGTGCTCTTCGTGAAAAGGACAGAGGCCAAACAGATTCTGTCCAGTCTTTCGCAACTGCACGTATTGCCCAATGTAATCGGCAATATTGACCGCTTTTAAGACTTGATCAATAGTGGCCTCAGGAATCATTCCGGCGATATCAGCTCACTCCCTTCCCATGGCGAATGGCATTGCAATCATTGCGCCACCACGACTTGAACCGATTGAAATAGCGGTAAAAAGTCGCACTTCTGACGTGAAATGCGACTTTTATATAGTCTATCGGCATAATAATGCAAGATATAGTATAGCCTGATGAATCAAGAAAAGCAAGTCTATTTGACAATCACTTGGCTAACGTCACCAAATTGGCGGATTAACTTAGCAAGCTGCTGCAAGGTAGCAAGGCGATTTTCGCGAACAGTCTTATCATCTGCCATCACCATCGTCGCATCAAAGTAGGCATCAATCGGCTTAGCCAAGGCTTTTAATGCTTGATAATCCGCTTCAGTCGGTTCAGCAGCAAATGTTTTGGCAGTTGTTGTCACTGCGTCATGTAGTTGACCTTCAGTCGGGTTTTCAAACTTAGTCGGATCAACCGCTGTCGTTACCGTTTGCTTACCGGTAATCCGTAAGACCCGCCCCAAGGCTTCCATTACCGGCTTGAAATCAGAATCGGCTGCATGCTGGGTCAGTAGCTTAGCAGCAGCCAAAATACCGGCAATATCGGCATCGCTGCGAACAGTGACGGCATCAACGATATCATGCCGAATCTTTTGACCTTGCAACAACTGCTTGGCCCGATCAATCATGAAATCGTTAAGTTCTTGTTGGTGCGCGGCAAAATCAAGTCCGTTCGTTTGATCAGCTTCAGCCAAGGCTTTAGCAATGGTCGGCTGTAGGCTAGCCAGCGCAAACGGCCAGTCATGTTCGGCAATCATGCGCACAATACCGTATGCCTGACGCCGCAACGCATATGGATCGTTGGAACCACTCGGGATTAAGTCAACGGCAAAGAAACTCATCAGCGAATCCAGCTTATCGGCAATTGCCAGCACCGTTCCGACTAGACTTTGCGGTAAGGCACCGTCTGCCGCGATTGGTTCATAATGTTCCGCAATTGCTTGAGCAACAGCAGGTTTTTCGCCGGCAAGCCGGGCATAATGTTCGCCCATAATCCCTTGTAATTCAGGAAATTCGCCGACCATCGACGTGACAAGATCGAATTTGTAGATCGAAGCAGCGCGATCCAGATCAGCTTTTTCGTCCGCGGTCAAGCCGAATTGATCAGCAAGTAACGCGGCAATGACTTTGGTGCGCGCCATTTTGTCGTACATTGAGCTGATTTTGTCATGGAAACTAACCGCTTTAAGGCGCTCAACGTCTTCAGCAATGCTGCGTTTCTGGTCTTCGGCATAGAAGAACGCTGCGTCTTCCAAGCGCGCCGTTAGCACTTTTTCGTTGCCCGCAATCACATTGTTCAAATGATCGTGGTTGCCGTTACGCACGCCAATAAACGCATTGACCATTTTGCCTGCCTGATCACGAGCATAGAAGTAACGCTGGTTATCTTTCATTGACGTAATCAGCACTGCTTCCGGAATTGCCAGATATTTCGGATCAAACGTACCGGCAAAAGCTGTCGGCCATTCTACTAAATTGTTAACTTCTTCCAATAAGTCACTATCGAGTTCGATCTGCCATTGATGATCGGTGGCAATTTGCTCGATTTGTTCCCGAATCAACTGTTTGCGTGCAGCCGGTTCTACAATCACAAACTGGTCTTTCAACGCCGCAACATAAGCATCGGCATTAGGCAGCGTCACTGGCTTACCGAGGAATCGGTGCCCTTGGGTGACCCGCCCTGCTTCAACATCCAATAACTTCATCGGCACAACGGTATCATCTAGCAGACTCACTAACCAATGAATCGGACGAATGTACTCAAAATCATATGCTCCCCATTTCATTCGCGTCGGGAACGTTAGGCTTTTAATGACATCAAGCATGCCAGGCAAAATTTCGGCAGCATCCTTACCTTTAATCGCCTTATGCAGATAAACATAATCAACGCCTTTAATCGTCTTAAACACGATGTCATCCGGTGTCATCCCTTGACCACGGGAAAATCCGATGGCAGCTTTGGTCCAATTACCATCCGCATCTTGAGCGATTTTCTTGGCCGGACCTTTAACATCGGTTTCAACGTCTGCCTGTTTAGCGGCTAAATCGTGCACCAGCAGCGCAAGCCGACGCGGGGTTGCGTACCGGTCAATTTGGCCATGCTCAAGGTGATTGGCTTTCAAAAAGGCAACGGTTTTGTCGTGAAATTGGTTAATACTTGGCGTGACAACATGGGCCGGCATGTCTTCAAGGCCAATTTCAATCAGATAGTCATGCGTCATGTTATTGCACCTCCGTTTTGTGCTGCAGCAATGGGAAACCAAGCTTCTTACGTTCCGCAACGAAAGCGCGCGCAACTTTATGCGCCATTTTGCGGATGCGACTCATATAACCGGCACGTTCGGTCACCGAAACCGCCCCACGCGCATCCAGCAGGTTAAACGTATGGCTGCATTTAAGAATGTAATCATAAGCCGGGTGAACCAACCCCAGATCCATCAAGCGCCACGCTTCTTTTTCATAAGCGTCAAAAAACTTCAGCAGCATAGCTTGATCGCTGACTTCAAACGCGTATTTACTGTGTTCGTATTCAGGTTCTTTGAAAATATCGCCATATAAAACGCCATCGCCCCATTCAAGATCAAAGACACTGTTCACGTCTTGGATATAGGAAGCTAACCGTTCAACGCCATAGGTAATTTCGCTGGTCACCGGCGAAACTTCAAGACCGCCAACCACTTGAAAATACGTGAATTGACTGACTTCCATGCCGTCAAGCCAAACTTCCCAGCCAACCCCAGCACAGCCCATGGATGGATTTTCCCAGTTATCTTCAACAAAGCGGATATCGTGTTCCAACGGGTTAATGCCAAGTGCCGCCAGTGAATCCAAATAGTAATCCTGAATGTTTTCTGGCGATGGCTTCATGACAACCTGGAACTGATGGTGCTGGAAAAGTCGGTTCGGATTCTCGCCATAACGACCGTCAGCTGGGCGGCGTGACGGCTCAACGTAAGCAGCATTCCAAGGCTCCGGTCCGATTGCCCGCAAAAAAGTATACGGACTCATAGTACCGGCTCCTTTTTCAACATCATAAGCTTGCATCAACATACAACCCTTATCGCCCCAGAATTTTTGAAGCGTCTGGATCATCGTTTGGATGTCCATTTTTGTCGTCATGATTACCTCTTTCCCGGTGAATCAAAGTCTGGCGTGGGTAGATGAATGTCCATATACATGAAAACGTCCCTACGCCAAGATATGGCGTAGGGACGCTTCTGCGCGGTTCCACCCTACTTCAGATAGACCGAATCTACCTGCAGCTTTGTCATTTGGTTCGAAAACGCCAATCACATTCACCACCATCAGGCTTACACTATCCCTGACTCGCTTGGGTTTGGTACAAATGCGACCCTTTTTCTCATCACCGATTCAATTTCAAACCAATTTTACCATGAGCATTCGAGCTGTCAATAGATTTTCTGAAAACACCTAATTGCAAGCACTTTTGCCATGTTTTCCCTCATGTTATCTCTCATGTTTTCCCTGTCGTCTGTACCCCTTGTGCCAGTGGAGCTACAGCAGTTATTTTTTACCGGTTTTTAAATACTCTGCCAGCTTCTCTGCGGCCTCCACTTCTTGTTCCTGATGGACACGGGCATAGATTTGCAAGGTGATTCTGGGGTCGGTATGTCCGACCATCTTTTGGACCGTACTGACAGCGACACCGGCAATCAAAAGATTAGAGATATAGCTTTTACGAAACTTATGCAACGATATAACCGGTGCCAAGTTGTTGTTACGAATAATGGTACTAAGCCACATGCGCGGTTTATCAACACGAAAACGGTTGCCTGTCTTAGTAGTGAACAGAAGTTGGTGATGAGTTGAAAGCCTGACATAGCCATATACATAGTCAGGTTGTTCAATTCGCCATCGCTTTAGCCAATTAATAGTTTCTGAATCAACTGGGACATCGCGCCTACTTGCTCTGGTTTTTGGCGGATTAACAATCAGCTTTCCATGCACACCGAGTGAAACAGTTTTGTTGACACTAATTAGTCGCTTTTTGAAATCAATGTCTTCCCATTCAAGCGCCATAGCCTCGCCAATTCTTAAACCGGCATAAGCTAGGATACGAAACAGCACGTACTTGTAAAGTTCCCTATCAGGGTTAATACAATTGAAAAATACTTCCAATTGACGTCTATCCCAGAAGTCGTTTGTGGAGCCAATTTTGTCTTGAACACGTGGCAAGATGATGCGTCTTGCAGGATTGTGTGTGATATAGTCCCTCAGTTCAGCATAGGTAAGTATTCGGTTGATATGAACAAAGTACCGTTTAAATGCCACTGGAGACTGTTTAAACCATTTATTCACCGCAGTTTGGACATCTTGTGGGGTGATCTTATCAATGTACATGTCACCTAGATCAGGCAAAATATGGAGATTGAAACAGTCACGAGTCTTGGACCATGAACTTTCCCTGACTGTGAGCTTGTATGATTTTAGCCATTCTTCATAGACATCCTTAAACTTTCTTGCAACTTTAACAGGGTTAGGTGCAACCGTGAGTTCACCATTCTGAACAGCTTTCTCCAAATTACGCCCTGCTTTAATAGCGTCTTGTCGTGTGAGCTTACCTCCTTTTACAACATACTTCTTACGTCCAGTCTTTGGATCAATTCCAACATAAACGGATACCTTCCACCGTCTTTTTCCACTATCAAGTTTGTAACTCCTGATTGAAGCCATAATTTTGTCCCTTCATCGCCAGCAGGCTATGTAGAGGGCTAACTATTTACGCTGATCAACAAGAGTTTTAGCAATAACTTTAATAAGTTCTACCTCAGTAGGCCTAAGAAGCGTTCCTTCCCATTGAAATCTAGTATTTGCATCCGACAACTCAGCTAGAAGAGTTGCCTGAGCAGGTTGTTCATTAAGGGGTTTAATACGCTTGAATGCTAGAGAAATTTTGGACTCGGCTGCCTTAGTGATACTACGTGTGCCGTGCTCATATGAATTGATTGATCCAACTGATAACCCCACCTCTTTTGCTAATTCTCCCTGTGTAAGTCCTCTATCAATTCTTCCTTGGTGAACTTCTTTTGCTGTCATTACCACAGTACTCACCTCTTCTCAGCCTAAATGAATATTTTAAACATTTTGTAGTTGACAATATTCAAATCATGGGCTATGCTTCTCTTGTAGTTAAATAATAACACTTTGTATGTGGCTATTCTACATAGTAAGGGAAGTGAGAATAATCGTTTATTTTGTGTCTTGGCTAATTATGCATCAAATCACACTTGCAGCTTTATGCTTTGCAACTTTAGCAGGAATCTTTATTGGTGCTCTGATTCAATTTCTTGAAGACAACAAAAAAGCTACCCCGCACGCCAATGCGAAGTAGCCTATAGCTAACTTAATAGCCGAAACAATCAACCCACGTCAATGGGTCGATATACTTATCCCCTAGAAAGGACAAAATAAGTGTATCATGATTGTTATGTTCGTGCCACAGCATACCTGCGCACGGTTGAAATAAAGTCAGGTGGTCAGCTAGAGCCGATGCTATAAAGTCCAGCCGGTAAGAAATCCCAGTCAGGTTCCCTATCGTCAAATTCTTGGTGTCTACGGCCTTCCGGACTTTAAATGGTAAATGGTAGGGGTGGAACGTCTTGACAGCTTTAACTAGCTGTGAGGTCATCCAGCCATGTGTATTAGCGGTGTTTTCAGGAGTTAGACCGCACAGTTAATAGCTAAATAAATCTCAAACTCATGCACATGGTACTCTGGGCAGGACTAGAGTGGTAACTGGATGCTGGTTATTAGCAACGTGATTATCATGGGCTAATAACTAGGCTGTGTATGCAATTGGTGGTGAAGAGCCACTCACAGTCACTTTTTGTGGCAAGGGGGAACTATCAGCAATTCAAATATTCAAAGGCTTGAAATATTAAAAACAGCCACCAAGAGTTACGATAATCTGTGTATATTTAAAGCCTTCATTTTGTCTTGAACATTCAAGAACAACGTAGTAGTCATCATCATTCTCTGCCATTACCACAATGCCCTGAGATTTCTCAGAAATCCATAGTGGTTCTTTACCAAAAAATTTACTTACATAGTCATTTGTAGGAGCAATATCAAAGCCATTATCTTTCAACCATTTATGCCAATCCAATATTGCCGGTAGATCAAACATTCTTGCAGCCTCTAGTATACTTATTTGTTCTTCTGATTCTTTCTCCAAGTTGATGACATATTTCTTGGTAGCATCTAGTGCATAGCCATGAGGAGAAACAAGTTGACCCATACCCCGGTTTAATTTCAGCTTTTCCATAAAAAACCTCCTAATTATTTTCAGTATCAGATTGATCTCTCTAGATGATTTTGTCAACTTTAAAGTTATGAAAAAACAACTATTGTTGCCCAACAAAAAAAGCCCCCTACCATGACTAGTATAGGGCTAAAAGGTGATAAATGTTGGTACAAGGTTAAAGTACCATATGTGTAGTGTTTGTCAATAGTTGTTACCTGATGTACAGGCTTTCGCCCGGATAGATCAGGCTGTAGATTGACTTGCCATTGTTAGCGGCCAATGTGTACATGTTGACGCCATACTTGCTGGCAATGCTCCAGAAGCTGTCACCAGAGCGGACTGTGTAATAAGTGTGACTCGGTGCACTATAGTTGCTAGAACGTGAACCATAGCTTTCTCCACCCATAACACCTAGGCATATATAATGATACCTGCCAGAGTAGCTAAGATACCGTGCCCATACATACCCATTGTGGATGTACACATGGTCATACATGAGGCTTTCACCGGGTGCATAGGTACCAATTGAGGCATAGCTTGTGTCATCACCAGTGCGAATGTTAAGTGTCACAGAAGGCCTAAATATGCCATTCTGGGCGTAATCTGTATCACTAGATGTAACTTGTGAAGGTGTAGAAGGCACTGTGGTCGCTTGTGCTGGCTGTTTAGAGTAACCATTATCGGTTATACCCAGCAAGTCAACATTGCCATCTAGGCCACCTACAGCGTGCATGCTGGTAAATTGCCAGATAGCTACACCGGGGAGGCTTGGAAAGTAACTGTATAGTGGCAATACTCGGATTTGGTAGTCAGGATAACCAGCAACCCAAATGGAATTAGGAAACTGGCTAAGTACTCGATTGTAGTCAACGTGGGCTACTATGTAAGGCTTGTAACTGTAGAGCATCGGGGTATAACCTGCTTGGGCAATCCGTTGCATCCCATAAATAATGGCATCAGTGTTAGCCTCAACAGACTCACTCGCCCCATCCTCGTAATCAAGTGCCACAATTGATCCCTTTGGTGTCTGAATACGTGGCAGGAAATAATCAAGTGCTTGGCGACCAATATCAGAACTACCACCAACACCATACCATAGGTAACTATGGACTCTAAGCCCGTCATCATTAGCCGCTTTGATTTGGCTACTATAAGTTGACTGGTTATAAATTGTACCGCCTTGGGTTCCACCAATTTGTGAAATAGCAAAACGGTCACACTCAACTGTCTTGCCCTTGTTGCCTTGATACACTGACCAGTCAACACCAATATCATTCTTGGCCGCTTTAACATGGGTCGGTAAGGCAAATGAAAAGGCAGCCATAATGGCTACCCCTGTGAGTACTAGTTTAGTTTTAAATTGCAATCTTAAGCCCCCTTAGGATAGGTTGCTTCAATGGTGTTCTTTAGGTCGCTATAGGCCTTCTCAACTGCATTTTCAATGGTCTGCTGATCAACCTTGGTAAATCCCATGGCTTTCAATTGAGTTTCAACAGAAGCTACTGCTTGCGATTTCTTAACGGCCCCTGTTATTGCCTGAGTAACACCTAACTGTTCGGCTGCGGTAACAGCTGCTTGTGCTAATGGTTCCAACACTTGCACCAATGTCAAAGCCTGTTTATTCGCTAATAGGACCTTTGCCACCCATGCACCCAAAATAGGTATCACTGCAATAGCAATTTGGACAATTAAATCTTTCATTTTTACCCCTCCTCACAAGAACTTTTCGATGATATACACAAATAGGGTGACTCCAATCGTCCCACCAAGTACGCCCCAGATTGACCACACCATTTTCTTTAGACTGCTAATGTCTCTGGCATTATCTTGGCTGGCATTGTATGCCTTATCGGCCTTGTCATCTGTACTTGGTAGGCCAGTTAATTGTTGCTTAATCTGGGCAATATCTTCCTTGATCTCCATTAGCATTTTTGTTTGTTCGTCCACAATTTCACCCCATAAAAATAGCCGCTAGCTTTTGCCACCGACATAGTCCTTGCCTGTAATTTGCTTGTATTGATCTGGTGTAATCATTACCGGTACATAAGGTGTTAGATCAATT